>JAAYZJ010000133.1 GCA_012514915.1 Lentisphaerota bacterium
GTCGTTTGGGGTTTGGCGGCGTCGGCGTGACCGATGCTCGGAGGGATAGGCATGCGCCAGACCGCCGGCCCGGTTGATCATCTCCTCGCAAAAGCCATGCTGGCCCTCCCAAGGAATGTTGAGCAGGGCCTCTGGATGGGCCAGCAGGCGGTTGGCGGCAGCCTCGGCCGCCTGCGTGACGGCGGGTATTTGCCGACGGCATGCGGTGGCCCGGCGCTGGTAGCGTGCCGCGAACGACTCGGCATGAAGCTCCACGCCGAACGCCAGGAGGCAAACGATCAGCAAGGGCGCGCGGCCGGGGCCGGTCCGTGCGGCACCTGAGGTGGGGCGGTAGTGGACGGACCGACCGCGGTCCGGTTCCTCCACTCGCCCAACCATCCTGCCGTGCGAGCAGCCTGTGTGCAGCGTCCAGCGTCGTGTCATCGCCTGTCAGGCTTGATACCTATCCCAAGGTTTCAATGGTGGAACGAGCCGGGTGGGTGTCGTTGCTGGTGAGGGTGCCGTGTGGCGCGGGTGTCACTCCGCGCCGATTTCGGCCAGCGGCCGGTAGCCGGCCGCGGGTTACGCGGTCGAGGGCGATATCGAAGGCCGGCACGTCGGGCGCCACGAAGACCTGGTCGCGCTCGCGCCCCGTCACAGTCATGCGGACGCCGGAGCGACGGAAGGTCATGCCGTAGATCCGCACCCCGCTAGGAAGCCCCAGCGGCCGCAGGTTGTAGCGGTTGGGATCGGGGCGTCGGATCGCCAGGCGCACCTCCTTGGTGATGTCGACGTCGATGGCGTTGCGGTTGGGATACAACTGCATGAAGTTGCGGTTCAGGGGCACCTGCAGCACGAAGAGACGCGGGTTGTCACCGACGGCAACTGCGGTCGCGCCGGCGGGCACGCGGGCGACGCCGGAGCGGGGCACGGTGATGGGAACATCCTCGATGGTCGTTTGCGACGGGCCGGCGAAGACCCCGATGCGCAGCGTCATCAGGTTCGAGAGCGCCTCGTCGTCCTCGGCATGCGCCAGCAGGTAGACTGCGCGGTAGTCGTCCACGGGAATCTCGACCATGGCGCGCGCGGGGTCGGGCTTGGCCGGACGCCGGTCGTAGGCGGCCGTGTAGCCCGAGGGATCGGTCTCCCAGTCGCTCCAGCCGATCGGCTTGAGGAACAGGTGGCCGCCCTGGCCCGGGCGCGCGATGCGGAAGGGGATGTTGCGTACCTTCACGTATTCGGCGGGAAAGGTCAGCGTCCCCTCGGCATTGGCCACGGACGACAAATCGACGAGAAAATCGTTGCCGCCGAGTCCGGGCGGCAGCGTGTCGAGCGGCTCGATGCCGGTCTGCGCCGAGGCGGGGCGCCCCGCCGCCAGCGTCAATCCAGTCAGAAGGGTCAACGTCAGGCTTCGGCTCAAACGCGTGGGTGGCTTGTGTGCGGTCATGGTGGTGTCCTTGCGCGTGAATCAGTCCCTGTCAGCCCTTTCATCAAGCAAGTGGCATGCCCCATATGCTAGGTCGTGTCCCGCGAGGCGGAAGCAGGTCGACGCGCGGCTATGGCGCGCCAGGGCGCCCCAGTCCGGCCATCGGTGAACGCGAATGCAGAACGGATTCCATCCAGGTTCCATGGGCAGCCGGAGCCCCGCGCGGGGTTGTCCGGGGAATCGTGGTGTGCACCTGCGCAACAACAGGCTGCTTCGGTCGCGGTGGATCGCGGGGGTGGTCTGCGCGGCCGTGGCGGCGGGAGGGCTCGCGGCGGCCGACCCCGTCCCCCGCTTTCCTCACGGCGGCAGGGTTGATCTGGGAATGTCCCGCCTCCTGTTGCGTGCGGCGGGCGAGCCGTTGACGATTGAGGGGTGGTTCCGGTTCGATACGCTCACCAACAGCGCGGTCATGCTTTACAGTCGTGCCGAGCATCTGGATACGCCCGGCCTGGGGTGTCTGTTCGGGCTGACCGACGGTGGACAAAACCTGTCGGCCTATACGGGGGCCGGGGGAACGCCGCCATCGACCTGGCGGGAAATCCCGTTGCCGGCCGCCGTGACGACCGGACGCTGGCATCATCTCGCCTATGTCTGCGACGGCACCGCGTTCACGGGGTATCTCGACGGCATCTGCGTCGGGCGCCTGCCGTTCCGATGGAGCGACCGCGCGACCGAGCGCGTGAAGCTCGGCGGCGTAGGCGATGCCCGTGATATGCAGGGCCGTCTTGCCGAGATCCGGATATGGAACCATGCCCGGACGGCCGCCCAGGTTCGCGCCGCCATGCACCGCCGCCTGCTGGGAACGGAGACGGGGCTGCTGGGGTACTGGCCGATGAACGATGGGTTCGGCCGGGTCATTCGCGATGGCACCCTGCGCAATGACGGCATCTTGTCGGCAGGGAGCGAGTGGGGGCCGGCGGCAGGTCTGGCGCTGGCGCCGGCGGACGGCGAGGCGGCGCCCGCCGTGCCGCCCGCCGTGCCGCCCGACTCCGCCGCGAACCAGGGGCGACAGGCGGCGCCCGCCGCGCCTGTTGCACCGCTCGCGCCCGGCGGGACAAACGTCTGGACGGGGCGCGCGGGAAACGCACGCTGGGACGACGACGGCAACTGGAGCGCGGGCGTGCCGGCGGCAGATCAGTGTGTCGCGATACGGACGGGGGCGGTGATCCGGGTGACGGATGCGACGGCCCCGCTCCGTTCGCTGGAACTCGGTGCCGATCAGACGCTGGCCGTCGAAGGGTGGAACAGTGCGCTGCGCGCCGAAGCGCTACGAATCGCCGGAACGGTGACACATGCCGCCAACGATGTCGCTTCCGACGACTGGATCACCTGGGAGCCCCGGCACCGGATCCTGATCGAAGGCTCGAATATCGTGTTGGCCGCCACGGGGCGGCTGGATGCCGATGGGCGCGGCTATCGGCGCGGTCAGGGCCCCGGTTCACCGGTGAACCTGCGGGGTGGCGCGGGCCATGCGGGCACCGGCGGGAACGGCTACGGTATGCCGGGAGGCCCGGCCTATGGCGACCCGGCGCGTCCGGAACAGCCGGGCAGCGGCGGCGGGCGCGACACCGGTGGCACGGCGGGTGGCGGGGCGATCCGCATCCGGGCGAGCGGCACGCTGACGATCGACGGGTGCATCCGTGCATGCGGTGAGGATGCCCACGCCGATTTCGGGGCCGGGGGATCGGGGGGCAGTGTCTGGCTGAGCGCCCAGGTGCTGGCTGGATCGAGCAACGGCTGGATCTGTGTCAACGGTGGACGCGGCCATTCGCGGGGCGGCGGTGGGGCCGGCGGTCGGATCGCCCTGGACTACGACTCCGTGCGCCAGGCGGCGCTGGCCACCCCCCATCCCTCCTTCCGGGCCGAAGGACGGCCCGGCACGCAATCCCCCTATTCAGGCGGTCTGGCTCCGGCGGAAATGGGGACGCTGGCGCTGTCCGATGCGCTGTTTTTTGGCGACGCGTGCGCGGCCGGACGCTGGCAGCATCTCCAGGTGCTTCTGGTGTCGCAGCAGGACTGGCGCCTCGCGCCACTCGTCCTCAACGGAACGATCGTGGGGCTGGAGGATGGGGCCCGGCTGCAGGTTGCGGGTGATCTCGTCCTGACCAACGGTGCCGAGCTCCATCTCTTCGCGCAACCCGTCGCCGATCCGCGAACGCAGCCGGGTGGACGACTGACCGTGGACGGGGATCTCCGGGTGCATCCCGGGTGTCGGATCGTGCCGTCCAGTCATCCCACCAATGGCGCGTCGGTCTGGCTCGCGGTGGGGCGGGATCTGCACGTGGCTGCGACGGGCGCCATCGATGCCGACCAGCGCGGCTATGCGTGCGGCTTCGGCCCCGGCAAGCCCGCCGCCGGCTCGGGAGGCGCCGGGCACGGGGGGATCGGCGGCATGGCGTTCGGCGGACACAAGGGGGGGGCGGTGTACGGCCATGCCGAACAACCCGTCGAGGCTGGATCGGGAGGGGGCACGGAGTCGGCATCCGGCAGCGGCGGCGGGGTTGTCCGCCTGGATGTCGGGGGCCGGGCGGTTGTCGAGGGGGCGTTGTCGGCCCGGGGCGGCCGGGGCGGGATCACGCACCACGCCGGCGGTTCGGGAGGGAGCATCTGGCTGACCTGCCGGACGCTTGAAGGCGAGGGCGGGCTGATCGTCGCCGATGGCGGGTTGGGGAATTACTATGGGGGATGCGGCGGCGGCGGACGCATCGCCCTGCACTACGATCCCGTTGCCCAGGCGGCCCTGCCGCAGCCGGTTCCGAGCCTGAGGCTCTCGGCGCACGCGGCCCCCGCCACCTCCACCGGATCACGCTTCGCCCTCAATGCCCAGGACGGCACGCTGTGGCTTCCCGATCGCCTGTGGCTGGCGGGGTCGGTCCTGCGGCAGCGCTTCGGCGGGGTGCAGTTGATGATTCCGGGGTTCAACGTCTGGGAGGCCGCGAACCTGACGCTGGACGATGTCGATCTGACGTTGCCGGAAGGCCTGACGCTCGCGGTCGCCGGTGACCTCGTGCTGACAAACGGCGCCCGGCTCGTGGTCGCGGCTGCCGGCACCCACGCACCCGGAAGCCGCTATGGCGCCGCCGTGCGGGTGGGGCGCGATCTCGACATTGCCACCAACAGTTGGCTCGTGCCCGTGGCGCAACCGACCCAGGGGGCTATCGTCGGTCTGCGGGTGGCCCGGGATGCGCGGATCGCGGCGGGAGGGGGGGGTATCGACGCCTCCGAGCGCGGTTATCACGGCTCGCTCCAGGAGCGCCTGGGTCCGGGGCAGGGGGCGCCGGGTGCGAATGGCGGTGGGCATGGCGGGCGCGGGGGCGGCGGCGGCGGCGGAAAGGTGTACGGCGACGCGCGGTTGCCGCTGCAGCCGGGAAGCGCGGCGGGCTGGAATGGGTACGGCGGACCGCAGGGGCACACCATCGGAGGGAATGGCGGCGGCGTGATCCACCTGCTGGCCGGTGGCGCAATACGGGTGGACGGTCTGCTGGCGGCCGATGGCGGCGCCGGTGCCTACTACAACGGGGGCGGGGGAAGCGGCGGATCCCTGTGGGTGGCGGCGCCGCGGGTCGGCGGAAGCGGACGTCTGAGCGCCCGGGGCGGGAGCGCCCATCGCGACGAAGGCGGGGGAGGGGGCGGACGCATTGGCGTGTGGCAGGGGATTGCGCTGGCCGACGCCGAGGCGCGGCTGGCGCAAGGAGACGCGGGAGCCATGCGCACGGGGGTGCTTCCAGGGACCTTGCGCATCGACGTCGCCCCCGGCGGGGATTCTTCGGGCACTGCGACGGCGCCCGAGGCCGGCACCTGCGAAATTCTTGAGCCCTTGCCGTAGACAGAACAACCGCGGGCTTGCCCCGCGCCACTCCCCCATGACCCCGTGACCGGGATCGTCTGGCTCGATTCCGCCTTGATTCCGTCTCGATCCGTCTCGATTCCGTCTTGCCCTCGCGTGTCCAATATGACATGATGCACCATCTTTTGTAAGCGTAGCGTGAGGGACGGCATGAAACGAGACCTGGAAGCCTGCAGGCAGTGGAAACGCAAGCTGGATATCATCTGGTCCCTGGCCATCGGAGGACTGGCGCTGCTGGTCTATCTTTTCACGCTCTCGCCTGGGGTTTTTCCGGGCGCATCCGCTTCGCTGATGGCCACCTACACGGGGCTCGAGCCGCTGGTCGCCCCGGCCCACCCCCTGTGGGGCACTCTGGTCGGCTGGCTGGCCGGTACCCCCATCCAGGCGTTCCGCCTGAATCTCTTTAGCGCCCTGTGCGGCGTTGCCGCCGTGGTTTTGATGTACAAGCTGATTTCCGGCTTGGTCTACCGTCTGATCCAGCCCGAGGTCGGTCAGGAGTCGCAGGCCGTGGTGGCGGCCGTCCTGGGTGGGGCGCTGGCAGCCGTGGCCCTGGCGTTCAGCGTGCCGTTTTGGATGGTGGCCACGCGTCTCCACTTCCAGTCGTTTGACCTGTTGTTTCTGCTGCTGCTGCTCCATTTGTTCGTGTGGTTCTTCACCAGCGACAAGCTGGTGGCGGGGTTGCTGGTTGCCTTGCTGTGCGGCGTGAGCCTGGTGGAGAGCATCATCGCCCTGCCCCTGTTGCCGATCCTCCTCTTTCTGGCCGTCTACGCCGACTACCGCCAGGATAGGATCCGCATCGGGCGGCTGACCCTGTTTGGCCTCGCCGGTCTGCTCGGCCTGAGCCTTTTCCTCATCGTCGCCTATCACTTCTGCCAGACGGAAGACCTGACGCTACGGGGTTACGAGGGGTACTTCGACGTGCTGCGCACGATGGTGGCCGACCAAATCCGCGCCGCACGGCAGGCGGTCCGGCAGCACCAGCTCGGGGGCTTTCTCGTGATCCTGCCCTGGCTGGCCTCGCTGTTGGCGGCCCACCGGGCCTTGAACCGCCCGCGGGAGTGGAGCTTGTTCCTTTTCCATGGTGTCATCACCGTCATCATTCTCTTCATGCTGGGCAATGCGCCCGCCTCGCCCTGGGGGGTGCTCCGCAACCGCGGGGGGCTGCCGATCATGCTGTACGCCATGATCGCGACCGTCGCCGGCTATCTGGCGGCTTACTGGTACCAGGTGCTGGCCGGCTACCGCTTCCGCAAATCGATGGGCAAGGCGACCGGTGCCGGCGGCGCGTTCGGCGCCTGGCTGGGCTATGCGTTTGTCTCGCTGCTGGTCGTGCTGACGGCCGTCACGTCGGTGGTCAACGGGTTCGAGGCGAGCGGACGGCGCGGGGCTTTCGCCGATGCCTGTGCCGGCGAGCTGCTGGATCATCTCGACGGACGGATCTGGCTGGTGTCCGACGGCATGTTCGACAACCACCTCCGCATCGAGGCCGCCCGCCGCGGCCAGACGCTCAAACTGCTGGCCCTTCACAAGAACGACAACCCCATCTACATCCGGCAGGTCAAGCGGATGATCGACCAGGATCCCGAGTTCAAGCCGGCCGATAAAGTCCGGCTCAAGAACGTCCTCGATCTCGGGGTCATGGCGTTTATCCAGGACTGGATGCGCGATGACCCGGGGCTGGTGTCGCGGCTGGCGGTCATGAGCGCGCCGGATCTGATCGTCGGCGCGGGTTGGACGGTGGCGCCGCTCTATTTCGGGTTTGTCGGCGTGCCCGACCGCGACGAACTTAAGGAGGTCGATTTCATCGGGGAGTACGGCGACTTCTGGAGCCGCATGGCCAAGCTGCTGGCGCGGTCGCGCGGCGTGCGCGATCCCGTGGCGGAGTACCGCGGCGCCGTGCGCCGCCAGGTCGGCTTTGTCGCCAACAACACCGGCGTGCTGCTCGAGGATCTCGGACGGCGCGACGAAGCGTACCAGGTCTACAAGCAGGTGCGGGCCATCGACATCGAGAACATCAGCGCGCTCCTCAACATGGCCGAAATTCTGAACCGCGATCCCGCCTTCATGCCGGAGGACAAGCCGCTGGTCGAGAAGGAACTCAAGGATTTCGTCGACAACATGGCGCGGCGGCTGCCGGTCTGGTCGCTTTCGCGCTACTTTGGATATGTCCGGTCACCCGTGCTCTTCGCGCAACTGGGGTGGACCTGGGCCTTGTCGGGCCAGCCCGGCATGGCCATGGCCGGCCTCGAACGGGCCGAGGCCATCTCGACGACGGTCGCCTCGCGGACGCGCGTCCGGGGCGACATGGCCGACATCTTCATCCAGCAGGGCGAGGATGAGCGCGGCGAGGCCATCTACGAGGAGATCCTCAAGGCCGAGCCCGACAACCAGCGCGCCCTGGTCGCGCTGGCCCGCATCGAGGCGCGCCGCGGTGCGCTCGACAAGGCCCGGACCTGGCTGGAGCGCGCGGCGTCGGCCGGCGTCGACCGCTCGTCCCTGACCCTGGAGCAGGCGGCCATCGACCTTGCCGCGAACAATCCGGAGCAGGCCCGTATCAAGCTGACGGAAATCACCGAGCTGCAGCCCAAGAATCTGCAGGCGCTCGGGATGCTGGCGATCGCCATGCTGCAGATGAAGGACTACGACGCTGTCGAACGGCGCGTCCTGCCCAAGATGGAGTCGGTCGCCGGCACCCCAGACAACTATCTGGTCCAGATCACACGCGGCCAGCTCGCGTACCAGAAAGGCAAGCCCTTCTACAAGCAGGCGCGCGATGCCTTCGAGCGCGCATCGGTGCTGCGCCCGGGGCTCCCCATGCTCATCGAGTGGGTGCTGCGCCTCGACTTCCTGATGGACGACAAGCCCGCCGCGGAGACGCATGCCCGCCAGCTCCTCCGCATCAACCGCAACCACGGCTTCGCCAACTACATCATGGGCTCGCTGATGCTCTGGCGCAACAAGCGGGCCGAGGCCGAGGACTACCTGCGCCGCAGCGTGCGCGAGTCCAAATCGGCGGCCGCCTTGAACGATCTCGCCGAACTCCTGCGCAAGAGCGGCAACCTCGAGGAGGCCGAACGGCAGGCCCGCGCGGCCATCGAGCTGTCGCCCGATCTCTACTTCGCCTGGGACACGCTCGGCGGCGTGCTGGCCGACACGCAGCGCTGGGACGACGCGGAGAAAGCCTACCTGCGGGCCCTCGAGATTTTCGAGGACGATCTGCGCGTGCATCTCAACCTCGCCAAGCTGCTGACCCAGAAGAACAACCGGGTTCGCGCACGGGAGATCATCAGCCGAATCCAGGCGCGGCGCAATGAATTGCCGCCTGCCGAGCAGGAGGAACTCGCGCGGCTGATCCGCGAACTGACGCCGGGGGGCAATTGATGGACGCGACGACAACCACCATGCAGCGCTGGATTTTGGCGAGCGCGACGGGATTCGGGCTCGGGCGGGCACCGGTCGCCTCGGGCACCTTCGGCGCCCTCCTCGGGCTCCCGCTGGCCCTGGCGCTAACCACGCTGCATGGCCATCTCGCGTGGCAAATCGGCATTTGCCTGCTGCTGACGCTGCTGGCCGTGCCGATTTGCGACGCCGCCGAGAAAATCTACGGCACGAAAGACGATGGGCGCATCGTCGCCGACGAGTATCTGACGCTGCCGATCGTCGTGATCGGCCTGCCCCTGGCGGGGATGATGCGCGAGGGGCGCGTCCTGGAAAGCCTGATCCTGCTCGGCACCGCCTTCGTGCTGAGCAGGATCTGCGATATCCTGAAACCCACGCCCGCGCGCCAGTTGCAGCGTGTGCGGGGCGGGTGGGGGATCGTGCTGGACGATTGGTTCGCCTCGGTCTACGCGCTGATCCTCACCCATGGGGCGGCGGATCTGATCGAGGCGAAGCTTTTCCCGCTGATCAACTGACGCGTTCGACCACGATCGCGGGATCGATCGCCTCGCGCAGCATCCGCTCGATGCCGTTCTTGATCGTCATCTGCGCATGCGGGCAACTGCCGCAGGCGCCGCGCAGGCGCAGGAAGACTTGCTTGCCTTCGATCTTGACCAGTTCCAGGTCGCCGCCATCGGCCTGCAGCATCCCGCGGAGTTCTTCGAGCTTTGCCTTGATCTTGTCGTCCATGTTGCTTCCCATGTGTTGAATTGACGAGGGCAGTATAGCAGCCCGCCCGCCCGCCGGCCAGTGCAAACCGATGCACGTGGGTATTCGGTTGGTGGCCGGGGTGTGCGATGGTTGCGCATCAAGCAGTGGGCGACAAGGGGCTACGGCGAGGCGTATGTGACTGCGTGCAACCGCGCGAATGTTGCGCATCCAGCAGTTGTTCGTGCGCGAAACTTTTTGCGCGTGCCTGCACGCGCTCTATCGCGGAGCCTGCTCCGCAGCCGGGTGACGCACCACCGTACCGCCCCATAACCCCGCACCCGAACTGGATTGTACCGCCGCAGGCGGCGGGAGAGAGCGCGCGGAGCCGCGCGCAGTCAACAATGGATGTCGGCCAACTGGTGGTTCATGCGCATGATACACCCACTGGCGCATATGATGGTGTATGGGACGCCGTTTGCCCACTTAGTTTCGATACCCCTGTCGCACTAGCCTGTTTCGACTTTTGTGACCTGCCTGCGCCGTGCGCGGAATTCGGCCTCGCGCGCCAGGCAGGTGTCGACCAGCGCGTAAACCTGGCCGAGCGTCTGCAGGGCGTTGAGCTGGCCGCGTGCCTGCGCGACGCCGCGCAGTCCCCGCAGGTAGTTGAAGAAATGGACGCGGAACCCGATGACGGCGGCGTACTCGGGCGTGAGCTTGTCGCGCGCGTGCGGATACTTGCGCGCGAGCCGTTCCTGGAACTCGACTTCGGCCGCAAGGTGCTCGTGGATGGCCGCCCGCCGCTCATCGAGGGAACGCTGCGGGCACGGCGCCTCCGCTGGGGACTCCGTCAGACCGGCGGCGAGTTCCTGGAAGATCCACGGGTTGCCGATGGCGCCCTGGCCGAGCATCAGCGCGCCGACGCCGGTGGCGTCGAGGAAGCGCCGCGCCGCGGCGACATCGCGGATGCCTCCGTTGCCGATGATAGGGATCGAGGCCCGCTCGCGGAGCGCGGCCACCTGGGCCAGATCGACGGGGCCGGCATGGCCCTGCGAGGCGTAGCGGCCGTGGATGGCGAGGGCCGCGGCGCCATGATCCTGCACGGCCTGCAGCAGGTCGAAGCAGGCCAGGTGGCCGGGGTGCAGCCCGAGGCGCGTCTTGACCGTGACGGGGAGGTCGCAGACGGCGCGGATCGCGGCCACGATGCGGCCGACGTGTGCCGGGGCGCGCAGGAGGGTGGCGCCGGCACCGCTGCGCGTGATCTTCGGTGCCGGGCAGCCGGCGTTGATGTCGATGCCCATGAAGCGCCCGCTGGCGGCGATGCGCCGCGCGGCTTCGGCGAAGGCGGCGGGATCGGTGCCGTAGAGGTGGGCGACGACAGGCCCCTCGTCGGCAAAGGTTTCGAGGAGCTGCCAGGTGCGGTCGGAGGCGTGGATCAGCCCCGTGGCATGCGCCATTTCGGTGTAGGACCAGGCGGCGCCGAACCGGTGGGCGATGCGTCGCGTCGGGGCGTTGGTGTAGCCGGCCATCGGCGCGAGCAGGAGCGGGGGGTGGGCGACGCCGACGGCACGCAAACGCGGAACGCGCCACGCGGAACGTTCAACGTTCACGCTGTCTCCACTCCAGCAACTCGTCGGCGGTGGGTGCGGTGATGATCTCGTACAACCGCCAGTCGCCCCAGTCGCCCGCGAAGAGCGCCCGGGCGGCGCCGTGACCGTAGATGTCGTGATAACGCCAGACGGCGCACTCGAAGGCGGCGTCGGCCTCGGGGCGCGGCACCAGCAGGAAGAGGTTTTGACGGTGGTAACGCTCGCGCAGGGCATCGACATGCAGGTCGAGGCAGGCGACGAACCGTTCGCGGGCGTCGCCCTCGAGCAGGCCCAGTCCGCGGTAGCTGCAGATGAAGACGCGTCCGTAAGGGGTGCGGCTCTCCACGTAGTGCTCGACGGCATCGAGCAGGCGGCGCTGGGTTTGGCGATCCTGCATGGCAAGGGTGGGGGACGAGCCGCGCGGTGGGATGCACAGGGCGAGGAACACGAGGCCGACGCCAGCGACGGCGAGGCGGTGGCGGAGCGGCACCGTGTGGGGCCGCGCGGCGAGGACGCCGAGCGCCGACGCGAGTGTCAGCAGGGCCATGAGCGTCAGCAGGCCCGCGGCGGGGCCGGTCGCCCAGGCGAGGCCGTAACCCTGCAGGACGGTGTGCCAGACGAGGAGGGCGACGCCCGACACCCCGAGAAGGGCGGTCCGCCGGTCGCGGCGGCAGGCGGCCAGCCCGCCGAGCAGGGCGCAGCAGGCGACTGCCCCCAGATGGTGCGGGGCCATGCCGGCCGCGGGCCAGCCGGTCCAGGCAGGCGGGGTGTGGATGAGGGCGCGCCAGGGGTAGATCGCGTCGGCGAGCATCAGGCGGCTCATCAGCAGCCAGATGGACATGGCGTAGAGGACCGGCAGCAGGCCGAGGATCAGCAGTCCCTGCAGGCGCGGGCGCAGGGCGGGGTCGAGGAGGGCGACGAGCGGCAGCAGAAGCGCCAGCAGGAGCGTCCAGCCGGCCAGGTGGGCGCCGCAGAGGGCCAGCAGGGCGAGGGCGAAACTGAATTTGACCAGGTCGCCCAGCCGCCGTCCATCGAACCAGTCGGCGAACTTGAGCACGGTGGCGGCGGCCACCGCCAGTGTCACGGCCATTTGCGGCTGGGTGGTCAGGCCAGGCAGGCGCGCGAGGAGCAGCAGGCAGGCGAGCCAGAACAGCATGGCCGGCCACATGCTGAACTGCCGCCGGCAGAAGCGCAGCAGGGTGTAGGCGAGAAAGAACAGCGCCAGGAAGGTGGTGCCGCGGGCGACGAGGGGAATGCTGGCGCCGCGCGGCAGCAGGGCAGCCCCCGGCAGGCCGACGAGGGTGGGGAGCGGGGCATGCCACAGGCTGCCGACGAGCGCCTGGCGTCCCTCCGTCGTGCCGGCGACGAGTTCGCGGCAGATCCCCTCGAACGTCCAGGTCTGCACCGGCAGGGCATCCCCCGCAGGCGTCAGCACGACGCTGAACGCGACGGCGGCCAGGAGGGCGGGGATCCACTCGGTCAGTTTATTGCGTAGATAGGCCATGCTGGGTCTTTTCCCAGTGGAAGGGATTGGAGAAGAACTGCAGAAACGCACGCCAGCCGCTGAAGCTCATCATGGCCCAATAGACGGGGGTGAGCAGGTTGGCCCACATGAGCGTATCGTAGCGCCGCCGGAAGCAGCCGAGGAGGTTGATGTAGACGAAGACGAAATTGCCGACGAAGAGGCAGAAGGCGCTCATGGCGAAGACCCAGCCGGGGAAGAGGGATTCGATCCCGGACGGCCGGAAGATGAACCAGATCAGCGCCAGTGCCCAGAAGAAGGGGTTGATCAGCGAGGAAAAGATCGAGCCGCCGATGAGCAGCATGAAATGGAGAAAGTTGACCGGGCCAAGTTCGCGCAGCAGCTTGAGCGGCTCGCGGGTGTGGACCATGAACGTCTGGATGTAGCCCTTCTGCCAGCGGGTGCGCTGCCGGATCCAGAAATGGGGATCGCAGCAGGCCTCTTCCCAGGTCGTGGTCCGAACCATGCGGGTCTCGTAGCCGGCGCGGGCCAGCCGCACGCCCAGGTCGCAGTCCTCCGTCACGTTGTAGGCATCCCAGCCCAGCAGTTCCTGCAGCACCTGCGTCTTGAAGTGGTTGGAGGTGCCACCCAGCGGAATCACCGTGCGCATGGCCGCCAGCCCCGGCAGGCAGAGATCGAACCAGGCCGAGTACTCGGCGGCGAACCAGCGGGTGAGGAGGTTGAAGCGGGGGTTGTAGTAGTTCAGGCACGACTGGATGCAGACGACGTTCGCGGGCGATTGCTCGAAGGAGAGCACCGCCTTCTTGAGCTGATCGGGCTCGGGACGGTCCTCGGCGTCGTAGATCACGAGGTAGCGGCCGCGGGCCCGGGCCAGGCCGATGTTGCACGCCTTGGGCTTGGTGCGGGGAAAGGAGGGGGGGATCTCGGTGATGCGGATGAACGGGGGGAGCGACTCGGCGCGGGCCGCCTCGAGCGTGGCCGTGTCGTCGGCCTCGAGCAGTAGTTGTACGTCGAGGCGGTCGGCCGGATAGTCCATCGCCTGCAGACCGGCGACCATCTGGGGGATCGTCTCGGGCTCTTTGTACATCGGAACGAGGATGGAGAAGACGGGCCAGTCGCGGGGTTCGGCGGCCGCGAGGGCTGCCGCGGAGAACTGGAAGGCGGCGCGCGGATGCGCCGCGGCGCGGATCAGCATGAGCTTGTAGAGGGTGGCCGCCAGGTAGAACAGGGTGCAGCCCAGCACCAGCAGGCGCCCGGTCGCCAGCGGGGCCAGCGCCAGACCGCCACCGATCAGCAGTGCCAGCCCGATGGCGGCGCGCTTCTGCCCCCTGGAGACGGACAGGATCGCGCTCCATTCGGGGCGGGTGTGCGCGAGGGCGAGCGGATCGCACGGCGCGAGGTTATCGGGTTCAGGTGTCTTCACGAGGATTATTCAACGCGGTTCCAACCGTCAAGCAACCGGCGTGCCAATCAGGTGCGCCGCCGCGTGGGCGTGGGGTGCAGGCCATGGTGGGTGATCGCGTTGAACGGTTTGAGGGATGGTGGCCATTGCGGTGATCCATCGCACGCCCCATCGCCAGCCGATGCCGGTAACGGTTGGCCCAGGTGCCGGTCGTCAGTCAGCTTCAGGCTTGGCCTGGATCGCGCGGAAGATCGAGGCCAGCTTCTGGTCGGCGGACGAGCCGCGCAGACGCGGCAGCAGCCCGTGCGGGTCGACCCGCGGCTGGCGATCGCGCCCGATCAGGTAGATCTTGCCGCCGCGCGTCTCGATACGGATCAGGCCGCGCTGTGCCCCGATGATGCGCAGTTCGGTCAGCCGCAGCAGCCTGAGCACCTCGGGCGGTGGCCGGCCGTACCGGTCGGTCAGCGACTCGCGGATCTGGCGCACCTCGGCGACGGTGACGGCTTCAGCCAGCAGGCGGTGGGTTTGAACCCGCTGCCGCTCGTCCTCGACATAGCGGTAGGGGAGGCAGGCGGAACGGTCGGCTTCGACCAGCCCCGGGGAGAGTTCGATAAAGTCAAGGGCCAGTTCGACATCGATGAGTTTGGGCGGGCGCTTGCCCTGCAGGCGCGCGACGGTGCGGCGCAGGAGCTGGCAGTAGAGGCTGAAGCCCACCGCCGAAATGTGGCCGCTCTGCTCGGCGCCCAGCAGGTTGCCGGCGCCGCGGATTTCGAGATCGCGCAACGCCAGGTGCAGGCCGCCGCCGAGCCCGCCGTGGCGCTGCAGCGCGGCGATCCGCTGGCGGGCGTCGTCGTCCATCACTCCCTGCGGCGGCAGCAGCAGGTAGGCGAAACCGCGCTTGGACGAGCGGCCCACCCGTCCGCGGAGCTGGTAGAGATCGGCCAGGCCGAAGCGGTCGGCACGGTGGATGATGATCGTGTTGGCGCGGGGAATGTCCAGTCCGCTCTCGATGATCGTGGTGCACAGCAGCATGTCGTACTCGCCCTGCCCGAAGCGGTGCATGGTTTCGGCGAGCCGCGCGGCGGGCTGCTGCCCGTGGGCGACGCCGATCCGGACGCCGGGCAGCAGGCGCTGCAGGCGCTGCAGCATCAGGTCAATCGTGATGACCCGGTTGTGGAGGAAAAACACCTGTCCCTCGCGCGACAGCTCGTTGCGCACGGCGGTGCGGATGACGGCGTCGTCATCCCGTTCGACGCGGGTCTCGATGGCCAGGCGCTCCTGCGGCGGGGTCTGCAGCAGGCTCATGTCGCGGGCCCCCGTCATGCTCATGTAGAGCGTGCGCGGAATCGGCGTCGCGCTGAGCGTCAGGACATCGACCGTCGCCCGGACCTGCTTCAGACGCTCTTTGTGAACGACGCCGAACCGCTGCTCCTCGTCGATCACGACCAACCCGAGCTCCTTGAACCGCACGCCGGGCTGGATCAACGCATGGGTGCCGATCACGATATCCACCCGCCCCGCCGCGAGGTCGGCCAGTGTCGCCGCGCGGCGCGACGCCGAACGGAAGCGGCTGAGGACCTCGATGCGGACGGGGAAGGCCGCCATGCGCTCGCGGAACGTCTCTTCGTGCTGTTCGGCCAGCACCGTGGTGGGGCACAGCACGGCGACCTGACGGCCGTTCATGACCACCGCGAAGGCGGCCCGCATGGCGACCTCGGTCTTTCCGTAGCCGGCGTCCCCGCAGATCAGGCGATCCATCGGACGGGCCTCGGCCAGATCGTGCTTGACCGCCTCGATGCAGCGTGTCTGGTCGGGCGTCTCGACGAAGGGGAAGGCCGCCTCGAAGGCGTGCATCCAGGGGGGATTCACGTCGGTTGCCAGGCCGGGGCGCGCGTGGCGCCGCGCCTGTACTTCGAGCAGCGACGCGGCGAAATCGACGATCGACCGCTCGGCCTTGATCTTCTCCTGCTGCCAGCGGCGGCCGCCCAGCCGGTGCAGGGGGATCTCACGCCCCGCGACGCCAATGTAGCGGCTGAGCAGGTGGGCATGGCTGGTCGGGACGTGCAGCCGCGCATGGTCGGCATAGAGGATCGTCATCACCTCGACGCGGCGGCCATCGCGCTCGATCTCGCTGGTTCCCTCGAAGCGGCCGATGCCGTGGTCGATGTGGACGACGAGGTCGCCGGGCTGGAGCTCTTCGATCCGCTCGACCCGGCCGCCCCGGCTCGCCGTCGCGGGGGGGACGACCGCGCGGCCTGATCGTTTGCGGATCGCGTAGATGTCGGGCTGTCCCAGCAGAACGAGTCCGAGCGCGGGCCATTCGCAACCGCCCGAGAGCTGCCCGTGGCGCAGTTGAACGGGGGTGCCCGCCGGCAGCTCGCGCGCCAGCCATTCGATGCCACCCGCCGTGTCGAGGTAGATCGCGACGGACGCGCGCGGATCCCGGGCGCGCCGGTCCAGCTCCGTGAGCAGATGCTGCCGTGCCGTCAGCCGCAGGTCGGGATGGTCGGGGTCGTCGGCCAGGTCGGCGAGACCCGGCGCCGCCGTGACGACGATCGGCAGGGTGGGGGTGCGGGGCGGCGCCGGATCGCCGCAGAAGATCTGGCGCGCCGGACGGCGTTCGGCCACAGCCTGCTGCAGCCGGCTCCAGGCTTCGAGCGAAGGCGTCCCGGTGCCGGGCAGGCTCGTCATCGAGGCCAGCCGGTCGTGATCGAGCCAGAGGACGATCGCGTTCTCGGGGAGGCCTGCCGCGGGGGCGATCATGGGCAGGCGCGGCGTCTCGCAGGGGGGGATCCAGACCGACGACAGCCGTTCGACCGAGCGCTGCGAGGCGGGGTCGAACGACCGGAGACTCTCGATCTGGTTGCCAAGGAAGTCGACACGGAGCGGCAACGGCGCGTCGGGGGGCCAAAGATCGAGCAACCCGCCGCGGACGGCCAGTTGGCCTTTGGCGACCACCTCCGCTTCGCGGACGTAGCCGCCCGCGACGAGTGCGGCGACCAGCGCGTCGAAGTCGACCTCGCCGGGTTCGACGGCGAGCCGGCGGCCTGCGGCCGCGACGGCCGCGGGGTCGGGCAGGGGGGCCAGGAGCGCCGTGGCCGTGGTGGCGAGGAGCGCCGGCTGTGCGCCGCCGACGCGCAGCCGGCGCGCGACGGCGAGACGGGCACCCTCCAGTTCGACGTCAGGCTTGCCGTCCGCCTCGGGCGGGGGCAGCAGCAACGGCGCGTCCGCCGCTCCCGGTGCGAGGGTGAGCAGATCGGCGTGCAGGGACTCGAGCTCATGGGGGCCGGCCGTGACAGCGACGACCCAGCTTCCCGGCTCGATCCGGCGCATGGCGTGGGCCACCAGCGCGGCGGCCGCGCCGGGGAGGGTTGGCGCGGCGACGGCGGGCGCCGCCCCGGGCCAGGCCTCGCGGATGGCCACGGCGACCGCATCCATCAGTTGAATGTTGCTAGGCATCCTGCACGTTCGGAACGGCCACCGCTAGGCTTTCAGCTCCGTGACGAACGGAACCAACGCAACGATGTGAATGACCGTGGAAGTCGCGCTTCAATCGCACGATGCTCGGGATTGTTGCACAGTGCATCCACGGGGTTCAAGCGGAAATGACGGCAATGACGGGCATGCAGCGGGGGGGGCAGCATGGCAGCCTTCAAAACTAGAGGAGCTTGCGGATCACGCCCGAGATCACTCCCTCCACCGCGAGCGTCTCCCGCGGCCGGATGGTCGGGTATTTCCGGTTGGCCGGCTCCAGCCGGACGCCCTTGGCGTCGCGGTGGAAGAACTTCAGCGTCCAGGCCCCGTCGACGCAGGCGATCACGATGTCGCCGTTGCGCGGCCGCCGGCCGCGCTCGACGAGGACGGTGTCGCCCGGCAGAATGCCCGCCTCGATCATCGAATCGCCGTCGACCTTCAGCATGAAGGTCGATTCGGGACGGGTGACGAGGTAGTCGTCGAGGCTCAGCGTGTCGAGCAGCGACTCCTCGGCGGGCGAGGGGAAGCCGGCCGCCACCGAGCCCAGCAGTCGGAGTCGGCAGGGGGCTGGTTGGCGCGGGGCGACCAGCCGGCCGGTCGGAGTGCGGGCGAGCACCCCCGCCGCGACGAACTTGCCCGCCATCACCGAGGCGGTGTTCTTGGAACGCACGCCGAAGAGCTGGCGCAGCTCATCGAGCGTGGGCGCCCGGCCGTGCTGCCGGATGAAGGCGTGGACGACCGGGATGCGGTCGGCGATCTTGGATGAGGGGGACATGACACGAGTATAGAACATTGGTTCTTGATTCTGCAAGCCGGTTGATCTATCCTGCCGGCCGTACCGCGAACGAGCTATTGGCCCCGCCATGGATCCCTTCTATCAGGATTGCACGCTGCTGCATGTCGATGCCGACGGCTTTTTCGCCGGCGTCGAGCAGGCCCTCACGCCGGCCTGGCGCGGACGCCCCGTCGTGACCGGCGCCGAACGGGGCATCATTGCCGCCGCCAGCTACGAGGCCAAGGCGCGCGGCATCAAGCGCGGCCTGCAGCTTCACGAGGCCGTCCGGCAGTGCCCTGGACTCGTCGTGCTGCCGTCGGACTACGAAACCTACAGCCTCTATTCCCGGCGGATGTTCGCCATCCTGCGACGCTTCACGCCGCAGGTGGAGGAGTATTCGATCGACGAGGCCTTCGCCGACCTCGCCGGCTGCGGCGCGGCGCTGGGGATGCCGCTCGAAGCCGTGGCCGAACAGTTGCGTCTGGCGGTGCAGTGCGAGCTCGGGCTGACCGTCAGCGTCGGCATCAGCTTGAACAAGACGCTGGCCAAGCTCTGCTCCAAATTCCGCAAGCCGAACGGGCAGACGATTCTGCGGCGCGAGCATCTGCCGCTGATGCTGCAGCGCACGCCGGTCGACCGGGTGTGGGGGATCGGCCGCGCCGCCACCGACCGGCTGACGCGCCTGGGTGTGACGACGGCCTGGGATCTGGCCCAACTGGAGGCGACGACGGTCCGGAAGCTGCTGCACAAGCCGGGCTATGAGACGTGGCGCGAACTGAACGGCTGGCGGGTCTTTTCGCTCGAACCGGAAGCCCCGGCGCGCTATGGGAGCATGATGAAAGGACATACGTTCGCGCCGGCCAGCGACGATGTCCACCTGGTGCGCGCCGAAGCCATGCGTAACCTGACCGCCGTGCTGGCCAAGTTGCGGCGCCGGCGTCACCTGGCCGGCTTGATCGGCCTGGCCATGCGGCTGAAGGACTACACGGTGCAGGCCGGCTGCCTGCCGCTGGCCTTGCCAACCGCGCACGATGCCGAAGCCGCGCCCGTCCTGCTCCGGCTGTTCGATTCACACTTCACACCGGGACGGCTCTACCGCGCGACGATGGTCTGGCTGGGTGCGCTGGTTCCCGCGCAGGGGCGGCAGATGGACCTGTTCGAGGAAACCCCCGCGCGCCAGCGCTACGGCCGGCTGGACGAGACGGTCGACCGGCTCAACCGGCGCTACGGGCAGGGCACGGTGGCGCCCGCCATCCTGCTCGACCGGCAGCGCAAGCCCTGGCACACGCGCGATGCCAGCCCGGAGCGCTTCCGGCGTCTGGCACGCCAGGAGGGGGCGCGCCACCTGGCGCTGCCGCGCCTGATGCTGGATAACCCGATTTAGCGGCACCAGATGCGCGCCACCAGATGCGCATTGCCTCCCCGGTGGCTTCCGGTGCATAATACGCGGCCATGAAGAAGCCCGACCCCGTGAAACTGGCGGACTGGCAGATCGCTGCCGCCCTTGAATCCGCCCTGAAGCCCATCACACAGGTCGCCCGCGAGTTCGGGCTCGCCGAGCGCGAAATCATTCTGATGGGGCCCCATGTGGCCAAGATCGACCCGGTGCCGCTGCTGGATCGGCTGCCCCGTCCCCGTGGCCGCTATGTTGATGTCACGGCCATCAACCCCACACCGTTCGGCGAGGGCAAGACCACGACCACGCTCGGGCTCGTCCAGGGACTCGGCGCCGGGGGGCTCTCCGTCTCCGGGGCGATTCGCCAGCCCAGCAGCGGGCCGACGTTCAACCTCAAGGGGTCGGCGGCGGGCGGCGGTCTGTCCCAGTGCCTGCCGCTCGCCCCCTTTTCCCTGGGGCTGACGGGCGACATCGACTGTGTCACCAACGCCAACAACCTCGCCATGGTCGCCCTGACTGCGCGGATGCAGCACGAGCGCAACTACGACGACGCCCGGCTCGCCAGGACCCGGATGCGCCGCCTCGACATCGACCCCGCCCGCGTCCAGATGCGCTGGGCGATGGACTTCTGCGCCCAGGCGCTGCGCTCGGTGATGATCGGACGCGGCGGCGCGCTCGACGGCTTCGAGATGGAGTCGGGGTTCTACATCTCGGTGGCCAGCGAAGTCATGGCCATCCTGGCCGTCGCCCGGGATCTGGCCGACCTGCGCGCGCGCATGGGACGGATCGTCGTCGCGCTCGACAAGTCCGGGCGTCCGGTCACGACGGCCGACCTCGAGGTGGATGGCGCGATGACGGCCTGGATGGTGCGTGCCCTGCAGCCCAACCTCATGCAGTCGGCCGAGGGGCAGCCGATGCTCGTGCATGCCGGTCCCTTTGCCAATCTCGCGGTCGGACAGAGTTCGGTGATCGCCGATCTCGTCGGCACGCGTCTGGCCGACTACCATGTCACCGAGAGCGGTTTCGGCGCCGACATCGGCTACGAGAAATTCTGGAACATCAAATGCCGCGCCTCCGGGCTCACGCCCGATGCCGTCGTGCTGGTGGCGACGATCCGTGCCCTCAAGCTGCACGGCGGCGGGCCGGCGGTCAAGCCGGGCCAGCCCCTCGATGCCGTCTACACGCGCGAGCAGGTCGGCCTGGTCGAGGCGGGCTGCGAGAACCTTCGCGCCCACATCGAGATCATCCAGCGCAGTGGCATCCGCCCCGTGGTCTGCCTCAACGCCTTCGGCAGCGACACCCCCGCCGAGCGGCAGGTGGTCCGCCGGGCTGCCGAAGGTGCCGGCGCCCGGTTCGCCGTCTCGGACCACTGGCTGAAGGGAGGGGAGGGCGCCCGCGAACTGGCCGAGGCGGTCGTCGAGGCGTGCCGGGATCCGCACGCCTTCGCCTTTCTGTCCCCGCTCGACGAGCCGCTCTCGCGCCGCATCGAGACCCTGGCCCGTGAAATCTACGGCGCCGACGGGGTCGACTACACGGTGGCGGCGCAGGAGCGGCTGGCCGGCCTGGAAAAGGATCCGGCGACGGCCGCCCTGCCGATCTGCATGGCGAAGACACAGTACAGTCTGTCGCACGACCCCGCGCGGGTGGGGCGTCCGCGCGGCTGGAGGCTGCCGATCCGCGACTTCCTCGTGTACGGCGGCGCCGGCTGGATCGTGCCGGTGGCCGGGGACATCAAGCTGATGCCCGGCACAACCTCCGATCCCAACTTCCGCCGCATCGCGGTCGACACCAGCACCGGGGCTGTGATGGGGATCAATTGAGGCTCCGTCGCCACTCCCAGGGGGGAACCGGCTGCCTGCCGCGCCACAGCCCGCGCCGTTCAGCGCGGGCCGTGCGTTCCGCCTGCGCGAGTGCGGGATCGTTCGAGTAGCGGGCATAATGCCAGGCCCATCCGTCCGCGACCATCGCGCGGTTGATCGAGACGCCGTCGCGGAAGACTTCGCCGACAAGGCGGCCGTAGGCATCGGTCTCGATCACACGGACCTCGATCCGGCGGCGGTGAATGCGCGCCATCAGCGCCTCGCGCGCCCGGTTGCTGTGGTCCTGTCCCTTCTCCGGGGCGTCGATGCCGAACATCCTGACGCGCACGGTCTGCCCGGCTTCGGTATGCATCTCGAACGAATCGCCATCGGCCACAAACGAGACCCGGCCCGTGATGGCCGCGAATGTCCCGGCGTCGGGCAGGCTTCCCGTGGGCGGATGGATGGCGGCGGGAGGCGATGGATCCGGCTGCCGCATCCGGACCAGCAGGATCAGAAGTCCCAGCCCCAGCAGCGAGACGAGTTGTCGTGCGCGCTTGACCATCCTGTTGCGCGGTCCAATTCCGCTGACGTGAGAACCCATGCCCGGCAAGCCCGGTCTTTCGTTGAGAGGACTGTAGCGTATTGCCTAGCGAATGGCAACCAGAACCCAGCGGTCGAGGGGCACCTGCGATCCGCCATCGGAGGGCGTCATCAAGAAGCTGGCCACCGTGCTGCAGGACGACCCCGATGTCCTTTGCGAAGGCGCGCCGGCGGCCAGGGCCGTGCCGGTGAAGGCGGGGTTCCAGAGCTTGGTGGGGAGACCTGTGTATGAGGAGCCCAAGCCGAAGGTGCCGGGAAGGTCGTAGACGGTGGCGGGGCAGGGGGAAAACACCAAGTAACCGGCCGCCACAACTTCACTGTCCCCAGTGCCCTTTCCGGAAGAGCGTAATGACCGAAGATCCCGACCTGGAATGAAGGTGGGGCAGGCATTCCTGCCTGCCGAATCGCGGATAGAAATGTCTGCGGCCCCTTGTTTTTGGCGTGAGGCGGCATCTGCTTGATGTTGACAATCTTAAACCGACACTTTATAAATGTCACATGAAATACCGGACCAGAACCTTGGAAGCGGAGGTGTTGCGGGCGGCCGCGCACTTTTCCGCCGTGCTGGTGACGGGGCCCCGGCGCTCCGGTAAAACCACGCTGTTGCGTCATCTCTTTCCAGCCTGCCAGCACGTGCTGCTGGAAGACCCGGATGTCGTGGCGCGGGTGCGGGCCGATCCGCGCTCGTTTCTGGACAGCCTCGCGTTGCCCGTCATTCTCGACGAGATGCAGAACGCGCCCGAGTTGTTCGCCTACGTGCGCGCCCGCATCGACCGGCATCCGGCGCGCAAAGGGCAGTGGCTGCTCACCGGCTCGCAGGAGGCGCCGCTCATGAAGGGCGTCACCGAGTCCATGGCGGGCCGCGCGGCGGTCTTCTCGCTGCTGCCGTTCTCCGCCGAGGAGGTGCCGGGCATGACGCTGCGGCTCGGTGGCTTCCCGGAGGTGCAGGCCGCACCCGGCGTGGCGGACATCTGGTTCCGTTCGTACGTGCAGACCTATCTCGAACGAGACGTGCGCGCCGTCACCTCGATCCGCGACCTCGCGACCTTCCGCCGCTTCATGGGGCTGCTCGCCAGCCGCTGCGGCCAGATGCTCAACAAAACCGACCTCGCCGCGCCGCTGGGGGTGAGCGTGCCCACCCTCACCCAATGGCTGAGCATCCTGGAGGTCACGGGGCAGATCATCCTGACGCCGCCCTATTACGAGAATTTCGGCAAGCGGATCGTCAAGACCCCCAAGGTCTATTTCGCGGACTCGGGGCTGGCGGCCGCGCTGCTGGGAATCCGGAACGACGCGGATCTGGCCGCCTCGCCTTTCCGCGGGGCGCTGTTCGAGGGGCTCGTGGCCTCGGAGATCGTCAAACACCGCCAGAACCGGGGGCAGGAGCGGGGGCTGTACACCTTCCGCGACCGCCAGGGGCTGGAGATTGATTTCGTGGTGGACGAGGGCAACCGCCGTCTGCTGCTGATCGAGGCCAAGGCCACCCGCACGCCGATGCCGGACGACGGGCGTTCCCTGACGCGTCTGGCGGCGGCGATGGGCCGCAGCGTTGTGACGCGGGCGGCAGTCGTGCATGCCGACACGGCGGAGCACGCCGCGCCCATGCCGCTGTGCCCCGGCGTCCGGGCGGTCGGCTGGCGCGCGCTGCACGCGCTGCTCGACGAGGAAACCTGACACCATGCCAACCCAACTCTTCATCACCAACACCGCGAACGCGAACCTGGGCCAGCGGCTGCGCGAACTGATCTCGACCAGCCGCGAAATGCGCGCGCTGGTCGGCTTTTTCTA
>JAAYZJ010000134.1 GCA_012514915.1 Lentisphaerota bacterium
GGTCTCGACCGACTACGACACCTCCGACCGCCTCTATTTCGAGCCGGTCACCCTGGAGGACGTCCTGCAGATCTACCGTCGGGAGCAGCCCCTGGGGGTGATCGTGCAGTTCGGCGGGCAGACGCCGCTCAACACCGCGCGCGAGCTCGCCGAGGCGGGCGTCAACATCCTCGGCACCTCCATCGATTCGATCGATATCGCCGAGGACCGCGACCTCTTCCGCCACATGATGGAGAAACTCGACATCCCGATGCCCGAGTCGGGGATGGCCGTCGACATCGACGAGGCCGTCGCCCTGGCGCAGCGCATCGGCTATCCCATCATGATCCGGCCCTCCTTCGTCCTGGGCGGGCGCGGCATGGAAGTGATCTACGACGAGAAGATGCTGCGCGAGTACGTCGCCAAGGCCGTCGGCGTGACCCCCGACCGGCCGCTGCTGCTCGACCGCTTCCTGCGCGACGCGCTGGAGTGCGAGGCCGACGCGGTTTCCGACGGGCAGGACGTCTATATCCCCGCCGTCATGCAGCACATCGAGCTCGCCGGTGTCCACTCCGGCGACTCGGCCTGCATCATCCCGCCTGTCTCCATTCCGGAGGACTGCCTGGCGACCATCCAGGCCTACACGCAGAAGATCGCCAAGGCACTCAAGGTCTGCGGCTTGATGAACATGCAGTATGCCATCGAGGACGGCAAGGTGTTCGTGCTCGAAGCCAATCCGCGCGCCTCGCGCACCGTGCCGCTCGTCTCCAAGGTCTGCGCGATTTCGATGGCCAACATCGCCACGCGGCTGATGATGGGCGCCGATATGAAGGCGCTGAACCTGGTCAACCGCACCATTCCGCACTTCGGCGCCAAGGAGGCGGTCTTCCCCTTCGACAAGTTCATGGAGGTCGATCCCGTCCTCGGCCCGGAGATGCGCTCGACCGGCGAAGTGCTCGGCATGGCGAACAACTTCGCCCTGGCCTTCTACAAGAGCCAGGAGGCGGCCAACGCCAAGCTGCCCGACGATGGCGCCGTCCTGATCAGCCTCTCGGAAAAGCCCATCGCCGCCGGGCGGGCCGCCCGCGAGTTCGCCGATCTCGGCTTCAAGGTCTTCGCCACCGAGGGAACCGCCCGTTTCCTGGAGGGGTTCGGCGTCGCCGCGGAGGTCGTCCGCAAGATCGACGAGGGGCGTCCCAACGTCCTCGACTACATCGTCAACGGCCAGCTCTCCATCATCATCAACACGCCCAGCCCGCGGCGCGACGCCCTGGCCGATGACGCCAGCATCCGCAAGGCGGCGCTCAAGGCCAAGGTCCCCTACATCACGACCGTCGCGGCGGCGCACGCCTCGGCGCTCGGTATTGCGGCGGCGCGCACGGACAAGGGCGCCGTCCTGTCGCTGCAGGAGTACCACGCGCAAATCCGGTGAGGTCGGGCGTTCCCGGCAGCAGGGCATGGAACCTGCTGTAAGTCCAGCATGTTCGATCCGACCCAGGCTTATGACCGGATGCTCCTGATCCGCCGCTTCGAGGAGGCGGTCGAGAAGCTGTTCAGCGAAGGACGCATCATGGGGACTGCGCACACCTGCATCGGGCAGGAGGCGACAGCCGTCGGCGTCGCCGCCGCCCTGCAGCCGCAGGATGCCCTGACGAGCACGCACCGCGGTCATGGCCATTTCCTGGCCCGCGGCGCGGACCCCGGCCGCCTGATGGCCGAGTTGTTCGGCCGCGCCACCGGCTACTCGCGCGGGCGTGGCGGCAGCCAGATGATGATGGAGCCCGCCCTGGGCTTCTACGGCACCAACGGGATCACCGGCGCCAGCGTGGCGTTCGCCGCGGGACTGGCCCTCCAGGCGCAGCTCGCCGGGACGGACCGCGTCGTGGTGGCGTTTTTCGGCGATGGAGCCTCCAGTCAGGGGGTCATTCATGAGAGCCTGAACCTGGCCGCGCTCTGGAAGCTGCCGCTCATCGCCGTCTGCGAATCGAACGGCTACGCCATGTCCACCCCGGCATCCTGCGGGGTCAGCGTCGATTCGGTCGCCACGCGCGCCGTCGCTTACGGCATCACGGGTGCGACGGTCGACGGCAACGATCCCCGGGCGGTGCACGACGCCATCGCCGCGCTCGCGGACCGCGGGCGGAAGGGCGGGGGCCCCGCCCTCCTCGAATGCCGCACCTACCGCCTCTCGGGCCATTCGCGCGGCGACCGGCGCGAATACCGGACGCGCGATGAGGAGCAGGCCGCCTGGCGCCAGGAGCCGCTCACGCGGATCGAGCAGGCCCTGACCGCCGCGGGCACGCTCGATGCGGCCGCGCTGGAACGTCACCGTGCCGCCGCGGAACGGCGGGTCGCGGAGGCCATCGCCTTCGCCGAGGCGAGCCCGATGCCCGATGAGGACACCGTCGCGGAGGGTGTGTTCGCATGAGCCCGTTGACGACCACCCAGATCCTGCGCGAGACGCTGGCCGCCGAATTGCGGCGCGATCCCGCCGTGTTCCTGATGGGCGAGGATATCGGCGCGTACGGCGGCTCGTTCGGCGT
The DNA here is from genome assembly GCA_012514915.1 of Lentisphaerota bacterium. Lineage (GTDB taxonomy): Bacteria > Verrucomicrobiota > Kiritimatiellia > RFP12 > JAAYLN01 > JAAYLN01. The sequence continues at coordinate 2,523 of JAAYZJ010000134.1, forward strand.
CACCCGGGGCCTGATCGACGAGTTCGGCGCGACGCGCATCCGCAACACGCCGATTTCCGAACCGGGGTTCGTCGGCGCGGCGATCGGCGCGGCCGTCGCCGGCGCCCGCCCGGTGGTCGAGATCATGTTCATGGATTTCATCACACTGGCGGTCGACCAGCTTGTGAACATGGCCGCCAAGCTTGCCTACGTCTACAACCAGTCCTGTCCGCTCGTGATTCGCACCCCCATGGGGGGCGGGCGCGGCTATGGCGCGACCCATTCGCAATGCCTGGAGCGGCTGTTCTTCGGCGTCCCCGGCATCCGGATCGTCGCGCCCGCGACGGGAGCCGACGCCTCGGCCCTGCTGCAGAGCGCCATCCGCGATCCGAATCCGGTGCTGCTGCTCGAACACAAGCTGCTCTATCCGCTCCGCTGGGAGCTGGACGCCGTGCCGACCCCGCCCGTGCCGCTCGGACAAGCCCGGATCGCGCGCAGGGGGAGCGACCTCACGGTCATCGCCTGGTCGTGGTGCGCCTTCGAGGCCGAACGGGCCGCCGCGCAACTGGCCGCCGAGGAGATCGAGGCCGAGGTCATCGACCTGCGGTCGCTCAATCCGCTGGATATCGAGACGCTGGCGGCCTCGGCGCGTAAGACGCGCCGCGTGCTGATCGTCGAGGAGGGACCGCGCACGGGCGGCATCGCGGCGGAAATCGGCAGCCAGCTCCACGAGCGGGTGTTCGGCGATCTGGAGTTCCCGGTGCAGCGGCTGGCGATGCCCGACTGTCCCGTTCCCTCGGCCCGCTCGCTCGAAGCGGCCGTGATGCCCGGTGCCGAGGTGATCGCCGCGGCGGCCCGCGACCTGGCCACCCGGGTGTGACGCCATGCTCGACTCGTTGATTGTCCTCTCGTTCAACAAGCTGGAGGTTACCCGTCGGTGCCTGTCGGCGCTGGTGCGCGCATCGCGGTTCGAGGGGCCATCGGAGCTGATCGTCGTCGACAACGGGTCGACCGACGGTTCGGGCGAGTGGCTCGAGCAGACCCTGCCGCGGCTGGGGCGCGCGGCCGGGATCGAGGTCCGCGTGATCCGCAATCCCGGCAACGTCGGCTGCAGCACCGCCCGCAACCAGGGGCTGGCGCTCGCCACGGGCGAGTCGGTCGTGTTTGTCGACAACGACGTGAGCCCCTGTACGTCCGACTGGCTTGGAAAGCTCCGCGCCCGTCTGGCCGGTGAACCCGGCGCGGGCCTGGTCGGCGCCAAGATGATCTATCCTGCCGCGCCGCACCGGATCCAGTGCGCCGGCGTGGGGATTTCCAGACGTGGGCATGTCTGTTTTCGTGGCCGGGGCGACGCGCGCGACGATCCGCGCTGGAACCGGGCCGAGCGCGTGCAGTGCCTGATCAGCGCCTGCCTGATGGTGCGGCGCAGCCTGCTCGAACGGCATGGCGGTTTCGACGAGGCGTTCAACCCTGTCCAGTTCGAGGATTTCGATCTCTGCTACCGGCTCCGCGAGGCGGGCTGGGACGCCTGGTACGAACCCGCCGCCGAAATGTACCATGACGAAAGCGTCACCACGCAGGGCTCCCCGTCGATCCGCAACGCCGCCGTCGTGATCCGCAACGGGCTCCGCTTCCAGCAGCGCTGGCGTCATCTGTTCGGGCAGGAGGACGGCCCCGCCGAAGCGGACTGCCGCTGGCGGCGACTGCCGCGGGAAGAGGCGTAACCTAACTATGCATGCAACCCTTCCGCTCACCCTTCGTTCGGGTCCACTGGGCATCTCCTTTACCGAGGCATCGGGAGGACTACCCGAACGCGTGGTCGTCCGCGAGGCCGACGGACGCCGGACACTGCTGTTCCCTCCCGGTGCAATGCGGCTGGATATCGAACTGGCCGA
>JAAYZJ010000135.1 GCA_012514915.1 Lentisphaerota bacterium
CGCGCCCGCGGAGCTCTCGCTCTACACCTTCGAGAACCACTGGCGCATGATTCCCGCCGAGCTGCGCCGCTACACGATGCGGATGGATGGCTTCGTCTCGCGGCATGCCGGCTATGGCGAGCGCCGGCTGGTCACCCGCCCGTTCGTCTTCGAGGGTTCGTCCCTGTCGTTGAACTTCTCGACTTCGGCGCGCGGCTACGTGTTCGTCACGCTGCGCAGCCCCGACCGACCGCTGGCCTCGTGCGAGCTGTTCGGCGATACGCTCGACCGGCGCGTGCCGTTCGACGGCGACCTGGCCGCCCTCGCGGGGCGCGAGGTGGTCATGGAGCTGGCGCTGCGCGACGCCGATGTCTTCGCGTTTCAGTTCGGGGTCTAGCCGTCTGGCGCGTTCGCCAGTGCGTGAAGGAACGCCGCGGGAGTCAACACGGATATCCGACCAACGGCTTCGCGTGGAAAATGTTTGTTGTTTCCGGAGACTCCTAATGGAGCTCCGCCTTGAGCACCTTGCCGGCGGGGTTGCGCGGCAGCGCGTCGCGGAAAGCGACGCGGACCGGCACCTTGAAGCTGGCCAGGCGCTCGAAGCACCAGCCGCGCAGCGTCTTCTCGGTCAGCGCGCGGTCGCGCGCGACGACGAACGCCTCGACCACCTCGCCGAGCGCCTGGCGCACCCCCGTGGCCGGTGCCCCCCGGACCGCCGCCTCCACGACGCCGGGATGCGACAGGAGCACCGCCTCCACCTCGCTGGCGTAGACGTTTTCGCCCCCCCACGATGATCATCTCCTTGCTTCGCCCCTTGATGAAGAAAAAGCCGTCGTCGTCGATCACCGCCAGGTCGCCGGTGCGGAACCAGCGCCGCCCGTCGATCTCGACCAGCGACTCCTCCAGCCGGCCCGGCTGGTTGTAGTAGCCGGGGATGACCGCCTCGCGCGCGAAGAGGAGTTCGCCGATGGCGCCGGGCGGCAGGGACTGAAGGGTTGCCGGGTTGACAACCCGCGCCTCGACGAACGGCAGCAGGCGGCCGATCGAGTCGGGACGCGTGTCGGCGTCGTCGCCGGCCAGCACGTGGGTCATGCTGATCGTCTCGGTCAGGCCGAAGAAGTTGTGCAGCTCGACCGCCGGGAAGTGTCGCCGCAGCGCATGCACCGTCGCCACGGGCATCAGACTGCCGGCATAGGCGATCAGCCGCAGCGAGTCGCTCCGGTAACTGTCGAGCCCGGGGAGCTCGGTGACCCGCTGCAGGACGGACGGCACGCTCAGGAACGTGGTGATGCGCTCGCGCTGCACGAGCTGCATGAGCGTCGCGGGATCGGTGGACGCCGTGATGATCACGGGCGTCTTGGTGTAGGCGGCGGTCGACAGCGAACTGTAGAGCGCCGTGCAGTGGAACATCGGGTTGACGACGAGATGGACATCGTTGACGTTGAACTGGTGCGCGTTGATCGTCGTCATGACGTTGAACATCAGGTCGCTGTGGCGCATGACGGCCCCCTTGGGCGTCGCGGTGGTTCCCGAGGTGTGCATGACGATGGCCGGCGCATCGGGGGCGATGGGCGGTTCGGGGGGCGGGGCGTCGCTGAACAGCTCCTCCCAGGCGAGCGTCTCGCCGCCCGGCTGTCCATGCAGCGCCACCGTGACGGGCACCGGCGCGCGCTTCAGCGCCTCGAGGGGTTCGCGGTCGGCGGAGCCGCGCAGGATCAGGAGGTCGGGGCGGACGGTTTGGAAGATGCCGGCGAGGTTGTCCGCCTTGAGCAGCGTGTTGAGCGGGACGATGATACCGCCCAGGCGGGCGACGGCCCAGTAGATCAAAAAGTACTCGATGCCGTTGGGAAGGAACACGGCGACCTTGGGCGAGGGGGTTCCCGTGCGCGCGGCGAGGCCCGACGCCAGCCGGCGCACGAGAGCATCGGCCGCGGCGAAGGTGAGGCGGCACTCGCCATGCACGGCGGCCAGGCGGTCGGGGGCCAGCGCCTGGGCTTCGTCCCAGAAATCCCGCAGGGTGCGCAGGGTCGGCCGGCGCACGGGGCGCGGCGCCTCGCCCAGCAACTCGGCGAGCACGGGCTCGATGGCGTCCGCGACCGAGCGGTTGCCGTACTCGTTGGGGTGGTTGCGGTCGCGCCAGCAGCAGCGGCGGTTGATGATACTTTCCTGGATGTTGGCGATATAGGGCGCCCCGTGCCGCGCGGCGACCACGGCTTCGAGTCCGCGGTAAGCCACGGCCCGCTCGTCGCTGCCGTAGACCTTGGCGGCGTCCTGCCCGCTCTCGTCGCGGTAGGGGCCGAACACGCCCAGCACGACCGGCCGCGCGCCGATTTCGCGGATGCGCGCGAGGATGGCGTCGAGGTCGTCGGCCCAGGTCTGGACGGGTCGCTGGTTGCGCCACCAGTCGTTGGCGCCGTATTCGACGAGGACGATGTCGGGCCGTTCGGCGATCACGTCGGTCTCGAGCCGCGCGCGCGCGTCGACGAACGTTTCGCCGCCGCCGCCGCGGTTGAGGAACACATGGCCGGGGAACCGGTCGCGCAGAATGTCGCTGAAGCGGCCGTTCTCGCCGCCGCACGTGGTCAGGCTGTCGCCGAAGCAGATGATTTTCATGCTCTGAGGCCTAGCTAAACAAGCGCAGCAGCAACACACCCACCGCAAAGCCGACCAGAAAGATCACCGCCGCCAGCAGCACCAGCCAGCCACGCGGAGCCAACGCCAGGCTGGCTGCGGCCGGATACGGCGCCCCTCCCCGCCGCCGCACGGGCGTTGGATGGGCCTCGATCTCGTCTTGCAGGAGAATGGCCGCCGCCCGGCGGCGCAGCATGCTGCTGCCCCCCGCAGAGATCGGCTCGCCGGTGGGATACTCGCCGCGCCGCACCAGCTGCATGTCCTGCATGGCGGCGGACCAGTGGCGGGGACGCATGGCGGGATTTCTGGCCAGCAGTTTTTCCAGCAGGGCTGCGTAGGGGTCGGGCAGTCCAGGAGTGTATTCCCGGGCGTCGGGGGCGGCGCCGTTGCATTGCAGGTTCATGACGGTGTCGTCGTCGCCTTCGAACAGCTTGTGGCCCGTCACCAGATGGTAGAGGGTTGCGCCCAGGGCATACATGTCGGTCCGGCAGTCGAGCGGGGCGTCGCCGGTCACCTGCTCGGGCGCCATGTAGGCCGGGGTCCCCGTGATGTCGTCCGCGCCGTCGTCCGTGTTGCGGCTGTGTCCGCGCAGGCAGCGGGCCACGCCGAGGTCGGCCAGCTTGACCGTGCCATCCGCGTCGATCATGATGTTGGCGGGCTTGATGTCGCAATGGATCAGCCCCACCTGGTTCCAGGCATACTCCAGCGCAACGGCCAGCGATTCGGCCACCGCCAGACTCTCGAAGGGGTCGATCTGGCCCTTGCGCCGCAGCCAGGCCCCCGCATCGTAGCCGCGGATCAGCTCCATGACGTAGTAGTAGACCCCGCTCTGGTTGCCGACGTCGAACACCCGCACCAGGTTGGCATGCGACAGCTTGGCGGCCAGACGGGCCTCGACGACGAACCGTTTGACATCCTCGGGGTCGCGGGACATCGCCGGGTCGAGCACCTTGACCGCCACCGGACGGTCCAGCGCGATCTGCCGGGCCTCCCAGACCGTCGACATGCCTCCCCTGCCCAGCAGCGAGTGGATCTCAAATCCGTTCAATTGGGGCGGCGCGAGGTTCATCGCGACTGATAGCCTTCGCCATGGCATCGGTTGCAGAGCATCCGCCGGGTGCCCTGGCAGGTTTCACAGGGCTCGGTCTGTTCCGTGGTGGCGCGCGTCCGGCAGCTGCGGCACGGCACGGTGCCCTCGCCGCCGCAGGAGCGGCAGGGTTCGCTTGTGCCGGTTCCGTTGCACCCGCTGCAGGCCGTGCCGCCCCCCCCGCGGCAGGCGGGGCAGGCCACGCGGGTGGTGCCTTGGCAATCGGGGCACTTGACCCGGCGGGTCAGCGCCGTCTTGGGCGTCAGCGTGTTGCCGACCGTCTGCTCAACCCAGCCCTGGCGGCACGCCTTATTCTTGCAGGGCAGCGTGCCGCTTCCCAGGCAGCGGCGGCACGGTTCCAAACCGAGCCCCGCGCAAGCACTGCATTCGGCGGCCAGCGTCCTGCGGATCAACGCCAGTTGTTCGGGGGTTCGTTCCTGCGGCCAGGAAGGGGGGATCCAGGCGCGGCCGGCCGCCACGCGTCCCGCGGCCTGCTGCTGCAGACCCGCTTCGCGGCGCCCCTGCAGGATCAACAGCCGGGTCGCCTCCACGCCGCGGCGCCCCCGGATCGTGCCCGCGCCGCCGCAGGTTGCGCAGGCGGCGCCCGTCGTCAGCTTGGTTTCCGCCGCGGCCTCGCCGTCGCCGCCGGCCAATTGCACCCGGGCAACCTGCTGCCTGCCCGATCCGCCGCAGGCGGAACACGCCTGTCCCGCGACGGCCAGCGCCGTCCGGCAGCGCTGCAGCCCGTCGAGCACGACGCGGGCGGTGCCGGGAGGCAGATGCTCCGCTCGGGCCAGGGTCAGCAGCGCCCGCGCATTCTCGTAGCGGGCCAGGGCCACTTCGGGGCGTCGGTCCTCTTCCTGGCGAGCGGCCTCGACGTCCCGTTTGACGAGGTCAAAAACCTGTTTCGACAGCGCATCGGCAACGGAACCGGTTCCAGACGCATCAGACAAGGCCGGTGCGGAATCGGGCTGCCCGGGTTCGAGGGGAGGCAAGGGGCCTTTGCAGACCGCGCAGGCGGTCCCGCCCGCGAGATCCTCCCTGCCGCAACTGCCGCATATCCGAAGTTGCCCGCAGGCGCATGCCGCCAGCAGGATCAGGGTGAGGATGCCGCTTGAGAGGCGCGTCATGTCGGTCCCTCGCCAGGCAACACGCACACCCCGGGGTGAACCGCGATGGGCGTCTGGGGGCGTCTGGCAGCGCTGCCTGGCCCCGCGGTCAACCCGCAGCGGCGGTCTTGGCGGCCGATGCCTTTTTGACCTTGGCCGGGCGCTTGAGGGCGGTACGGACGGCTCCTGCGGTCATCTTGCCGACGATCGCCCCGTCCATCCCCAGCGCGACAAGCCGCTTGGCTTGTGTCTTTTGACGACGTTTGCGGTCGCCTTCGCTCTTCACCGGCCGCGTGCGCGGCTTCTTGTTCAGTGTCCGTCCAGTGCCCATCGGAATCTCCCTAACCTTGAAACACGAGGGATTATAGCCGGATTCCGGCCCGCCAACAAGTAAGGATTCACAATCCCCGCAAGCCGCGTCACCCGTCGGCCAGCAGCCGCCGCCGCACGGCCGCGTAGTCGTCGGCCACCCAGGTGGGCGCGACGGTGGCGCGGGCGAGATCGGCCCGCGTCGCGACGCCCGTCAGCACCAGGATCGTCCGCATGCCGGCCGCGGCGCCCG
>JAAYZJ010000136.1 GCA_012514915.1 Lentisphaerota bacterium
AGTCGCAACGCCCAAGGTACGACAGGCATTCCTGCCTGTCGTCGCCCCAAAGTACGACAGGCATTCCTGCCTGTCGCCGCCGCAAAGCACAGTCGCAATGCGCCGCTCGCAACATCTCCGCTTGACCACCCCCGCGCTCCGTCCTAATAATGCCCCAATTGTTGCGGAGGTTGTCTTTTGTCGCATCGTGTTGACATGTCTGAGAGCCGCATGGGATTGGATCCTCGTTTCCAACCCCCTCCTTTCGCGACACCTCGAGTGGATTGGAGCCCAGACAATGATCCGCTCAATCCCGTGGCTTGCGATCGGAGCAATCACGTGCTGGCTATTCAGACGAAAAGAGAAGGCCGAACCAGCGGGTGGAGTGTATTTTTTGCCCGGGGCGGGCAAAAAATCCGCCCACCCGTAACGTTGGGGAATCGCTGTCTCCATCGGCCCGTGTCCCCACCGGCCCGCCGTCAATGGCCGTGGCCAAGGGGGTTGACCGGCCGATCCACAGGCGGGCCTGTTCCAGAGAAATGTTCTAGAGAAACGGAAAAAACGGTTGCATCGGGCGGCTGGGGATCCTACACTCTTCTTAGCGGGAACGGATGAACCGCGGGCTCTCATTCAACCAAGAGGAGACGTGCCATGAATATCACGGTCAATAAAATCTTGTGTCCGGTTGACTTCTCGGAGACATCGAAACTGGCGATGCACTATGCCGTGGCCTTCGCCCGTCACAACGGGGCGTCGCTGACGCTGCTGCACGTTGTGGCGCCGCCGATCACCTCGCTCCCCGGCGAGGCGGGGCTGTTGAATGTGCCGCAGGCCGATATCCAGGAGATCGCGGAGGCCTGCCAGGAAAGGCTGCAGGCGATCATCGACGATCTGCAAAGCGAGCAGGTGCCGATCACGTGTGAGGTGATCAGCGGCATCCCGTTCCTGGAGATCGCGCGTTTCGCCGATGAGAACGGGATCGATCTGATCGTGATGGGGTCGCGGGGCCGGACCGGTTTGAGCCACCTGCTGATCGGCAGCGTCGCCGAACGGGTCCTGCGCAAAGCCCCCTGCCCCGTGCTGACCGTCAAGGAACGCGGAACCGCTGCACGGACGGGACCATCGGCGGCGCAGGTGTAGCGGTCATCGCCTACCGGCGGCGATGTTGCCCGGTCGATTCCCTGAGTCTCTTGCACCCCCCACCGGGCGCTGCGTTTGCTGTCCTGTCTGCCTGCATTGACGCACAGACCGGCTTGCGACCGGGGCGTTATGCCGGTTGCGGCTCTTGCAGAACGCAGGCGGACGACACGGCGGTTGTCCCTCCATCCTTGATCACCAGACGACCTGTTCAGCCGGTTGCTCAGCGAAATCCATCGTGCGCCACGAGGCCGGTTTACCGGCTTGTCAGGACCGCCTGTCGTGCGTACACTGTGCGCATGTCAGAAAAACCCCCACGCATCACCGTCAATGGCCATCCGCTACCGGAAGAGGCCATCGCGTTCGAGCTCTCGCGACTGGTTCAGTTTTATTCCCAGCACATGCCGCAAGAGCAGATCCGCGCCCAGCTCCCCGCGCTCAGACAGCGGGCCATCGACCAGGCGATCGGCGCCCGGCTGCTGTTCGACGAGGCGGCCCGGCTCGACATCCAGGTTCCCGACGACGATGTCGAAAAACGGCTGGCGGCGTTGGAACAGCGTTCCGGCGGACGGGAGCCCTTTCTTGCCCTCCTCAAAAAACAGAATCTGGATGAGGCGACGCTTCGCGATCAGATTCGCCGCGGGCGGCGTGTCGACCTGTTGGTGGAGCAGGTCGTCGCCGAGACGGCCGACCCGACCGAAGCGGAGATTCTGGCCCATTTCGAGGCCCATCGCGACGAGTATACCCGACCGGAACGGGTTCTGGCGCAGCACATTCTGATCAAGCCGTCCGACGCCTCCGAGACGGGCAAAGCCGCAGCCCGGGAACGGCTGGCTGCGATTCGCCAACGTGCCGTCGACGGTGCCCCATTCGCCGATTTGGCCTCCGACAACAGCGACTGCCCCAGTGGCAAGGAGGGCGGCAGCCTGGGGTGGTTTTCGCGCGGTATGATGGTCGAGGCGTTCGACAAGGCGGCCTTCGAGCTGGAGATCGGCGAGCTGAGCGACATCATCGAAACCCCGTTCGGCTATCACATTATCCGCAAGACCGACCATGAAGCATCGAAGCCGGCCGATTTCGACGAGGCCCGCGAGAGCGTACGCGATTTTCTGCGGCATGCCCGCCGCGGCGAGGCGTTGTCGCGGCATGTCGACGCGCTGCGCGCGCAGGCCGAGATCGTCCAGGATCCGCAGCCCGGCCAGGCTACCTGAAGATGTCCCGCCAGGAAATGGCGTTGGCCGCGTCGAGCCGGTAGCGCATCTGCGTGTTGGTGGCCAGGGCGAGCGACGTCCACCAGACAGCCAGCCCCTGGGCGGCGCCCGCGCGGTTCCGGCCTTCGCGGACACGCGCCATTCCGCCGAGCACGTACTCCCCCGGCGGCAGGCTCGCGGAAACGAACCGGCCATCGGCCCGGACCGCCACCCGGCGGCGTCCGGGGGCGCGCATGAAGGTCTCCAGCATGTGCGCCGCGCTCCGGGTGGCGCGCTCCTCGGCGGCGTCGACGTCGCGTGACGACCGCCGCACGACGGCATCCCGGTAGCGTGCATGCGGCCCGCGGATGGTGGGCACCCCCTCGTAGACGCGGTCGGCCGATTCCTCCCGGACATGCCGGTCCAGCGCCCGCAGGGCGGCACGCAGGACCTGCAGATCGCGCATCCCCTGCGCATCGAGCATGGCCAGGGCCAGCAGGGGCGCCCCCGCCGCGCCGGCATGGCGCCAGTCGCCCCCGATGCAGACGGGAATTTCCTCCCCCGTCAACCGCTCCCCGGCCAGGCTGGCCATGACAAGCGGCTCGCGCGAGACGGCGGGGGGTGGCGGCGGCAGCAGCTCCTGGCCGTCGACCAGAAAAGACGACTGTCCGGCCGCGCCGTACGCCAGCAGGCCGAGCGCCACGCCGATGCTGCACGCGGTCCGCCGCATCGCTCACACCTCCACGGGGGTCGTCAGAACTACATCCTTCATCCGTTCCATGAAATAGCGGTAGTTGTCGAAACTGGCCAAGTTCAGGACGAAATGGTCGGGGCCGGGAATGTACCGTCCCCTGCGGATCCAGGCGCGAGCCCTTTCCATTTCGCGGTCGATGGCCGCCCGGCCTTCATACATCGCCTCTTTCCGCAAACCGCCAATGATCCCGACGGAAGGGTAACGGTCGCGCACACGGCCGACGTCGTTGCCGGCCTGGACCTCGAAGGGATAGAGGGCCGTCACCCCCGCCTCGCGCATCAGCCCCGCGAGTTCTTCGATGTAGCCGTCGGAGTCCACCAGGATCACCTCGATGCCGTGCTCGCGGGCGAAGGCGGCCACCCGCCCATAGCAGGGGGCCATGAAAGCGCGGAACGTGTCGGGCGATATGATCGAGCCGTTCTTGGAGGCCATGTCCTCCCAGCATTCGATCAGGTCGAAATCGACATCGGCCACCTGCTTCTCCCAAACCCGGAGCGCCAGGTTGGTGTACGTCTCCATGATGTCATGCACGAGACCGGGCTCGTCGTAGAAGGCATAAGCCAGGTTCTCGTCGCCCATGAGGTTGCGGGCGAAACCGTAGACGCCGCGGTGCGTCAACTGCAGGGGGTAGTCGCGTGTGCGGTAGTGGGCCACCCGTTCGGGCTCGACCGGCGACCATTCGACCCGCGCGCAAGGGATGTTCAGCCGGTACAGGGTTGTGGCCTGGTTGTAGTAATGGGCGGCCAACAGGGCATACCCCTTGGCGAACGAGCCGGTATCGGGCGCGCAGTTCAGCCCCAGGATGATGTCGCAGATCTTGTCGGCATGGGCGGGATCCTCCGAATCGAGCCGGGCGTCGAACTCCATTCTGAAGGCCGGCCAGACGCAGTTGGCGAGCTTGATGAGCCGATTGTCCATGGGCGCGCCGCCGACGGCGCGCAGCCGCCCCTCCTCGACCTTCCATTGCCCCTTGAGAACCGCGAACCCGTCCGGCAAGCGATTGTCGTCGAAGGTCCAGGCGGCCACTTCCCGCCATTCCGCGATCCGGGCATTGTGCTCCTGCCGGCTCAACCGGAGAAAGTCCACCTTGGCGGCCTGCCACGCCCCGTCCGTCGTATCGGCTTGGATTGCCAGAGTCGATGCAAGCCAGACAAGGCCCAGCAACGGGGGAAAAACGGCCGGGAAACGGCGGGCGACGGCGTGCATCATAGTGTCTCCATTTCAACGCGTGATGAATGTTCGGCTTCCGGGTGCGTCAGGCTGGTGCGTCTGCGGGACCGCGCAGGGTCCACAGCAGCCAGCAGCACATCGTCTTGGCGTCGCAGAGCGAACCCTCGAGAATGGCCTGCTCGACCGCCTCGCGCGACATCAGCAGCGTCTCGACGTTCTCATCGCTGTCGGGATCGGTTGCGCCGGGTGCGCCGTCCAGGTCGGCGTAGAAGAGATGCAGCCGCTCCTCGGAATAGCCCGGGCAGGGGACGATCGTCCCCAGAGGCAGCATCCTTCGTGCCCGGTAGCCGCTCTCTTCCCGCAATTCGCGATGGGCGGCCACATCGGGGGCCTCGCCCGGCTCCAGCGAACCAGCCACCACCTCGACGAACGCCGCCTCGATCGCCTTGCGATACTGCCGCACGAAGAGGAAGCGGCCGTCGGGCCGCCGTCCCAGCACGGCGACGGCGCCGCGGTGCCGGATCAATTCGCGGACCGAGCGGCGACCATCGGGCAGTTCGATATCGACGACATCGAGACGGAGCGCACGCCCTTGAAACGCCGTGCGGGCACCCACGGTTTTCTCAAATAAGGGGCTCGGGGGCTGTTCCGCGGAGCCGAAGTATGCTTGCATTTTCCAGCGCCTTCCTCTAAGCTAACGACCTCTTCAATCTCAGCCGAACCCCGATTGTACCGAAACGCAGCAGGAGAAGAAAGCATGTCCACCATTGTTGATGTCATCGCCCGTGAGATTCTCGATTCCCGCGGCAACCCGACCGTCGAGGCGGAAGTCTACCTCGAGAGCGGTGTCGTCGGGCGCGCGGCGGTTCCGTCAGGCGCCTCGACGGGCGAGAACGAGGCGATCGAGTTGCGCGACGGCGACCCCAAGCGCTACCTGGGCAAAGGGGTGCTCAAGGCCGTGGAGAATGTCAACGAGAAGATCGGCCCCGAGCTGATCGGCATGGAGGTCACCGACCAGGTCGGCATCGACAGTCTGATGCTGAAGCTGGACGGCACCCCCACCAAGTCGAACCTGGGGGCCAACGCGATCCTGGCCGTGTCGATGGCCAGCGCCAAGGCGGCGGCCGAATACCTGTGTCTCCCGCTCTACCGCTATATCGGCGGTGTCAACGCCAAGACGCTCCCCGTGCCGATGATGAACATCGTCAACGGCGGTTCGCATTCCGACGCCCCCATCGCCTTCCAGGAGTTCATGATCCGTCCCGTCGGCGCCTCCTGCTTCCGCGAGGCACTGCGGATGGGCGCCGAGGTCTTCCCCCATCTCAAGAAGCTCCTCAAGGAGCGCGGCCTCAACACATCGGTCGGCGACGAGGGCGGGTTCGCACCGGTGTTCAACGGCACCGAGGATGCTCTGGACACGATCATCCAGGCGATCAAGAAGGCGGGCTACAAGCCCGGCCGCAAGTGCGAGGGGGGCGAAATCGCCCTCGGGCTCGACTGCGCCGCCTCCGAGTTCTTCAAGAACGGGGTCTACGACTACGCCAAGTTCGAGACGGCCGCGCGCGGCGCGAAGCAGGCGGGCGTGCAGCGCACCTCGGCGCAGCAGGCCGACTACCTGGCCGAGTTGATCGCCAAGTATCCGATCGACAGCATCGAGGACGGCATGGGTGAAAACGACTGGGACGGCTGGAAACGGCTGACCGACCAGGTCGGCGCGAAGTGCCAGCTCGTCGGCGACGACCTTTTCGTCACCAACGTCAAGTTCCTGAAGAAGGGGATCGAGCAGGGCTGCGGCAACTCGATTCTGATCAAGGTCAACCAGATCGGCACGCTCACCGAGACGCTGAATGCGATCGAGATGGCGCACAAGGCGGGCTACACGGCCGTCGTCAGCCATCGCTCGGGCGAGACGGAGGACGCCACGATCGCCGATATCGCGGTGGCGACCAACGCCGGCCAGATCAAGACGGGATCGCTGTCCCGGACCGACCGGATGGCCAAGTACAACCAGTTGCTCCGCATCGAAGAGCTGCTGGGCGATGCCGCCGTCTACGGCGCCTGATTGGCGCCCCCCCGCCGCCGCGTCCGGCCACCAGCCGGACGTGGCGCATCGGGCGGCGGGGACGCTTGCGAAGAGGATACTCCCACCATGTACACCGCATCAGACCTGCGCAAAGGCCTCAAGATCATGCTGGACGGCCAGCCGCTGATCATCACCGAGTTCGATTTCAGCAAGCCGGGCAAGGGCCAGGCCATCTACAACTGCAAGCTCAAGAACATGCTCAACGGCTCGACCCTGAGCCGTAGCTTCCGCTCGGGGGACCGGTTCGACAAGCCGGAGCTGACCAACATCAGCGTCCGTTTCTCCTACGAAGCCGACGGCAAGTACATCTTCACCGATGATCGCTACGAGGAATTGACGATCCCCGCCGACGTCCTCGGTTCAGGGCGTTTCTTCCTCGTCGACGACATGCCCTGCGAGGCCCTCCTGTTCGAAGGCTCGGCCATCGAAGTCACCCTGCCGAACTTTGTCGAGCGCAAGGTGGTCAAGTGCGACCCGGGCGCGCGGGGCAACACGGCCAGCGGCAAGGTGACCAAGCCGGCCACGCTCGAAGGCGGCTACACCCTCCCCGTCCCCCTCTTCGTGGACGAGGGCGACGTGATCCGCGTCGACACGCGCAATGGGGAATACGTCGACCGGGTCCGCACTTGATGCCGTTCCGGCGGGAACGACTGCCCGACATGCAAACAGGCGCGCCTCCGTGAAGGAGACGCGCCTGTTTGCATGTCGGGCCGCTTGAAGCCGCCGGCGTCTCAGACGTAGAGGATGCGGCCGCAGGATTCACAGGCGACCAGGGCGTTCTTTCGCTGCACCAGGTGGCGTGTGGCGGCGGTCTGCTGCAGATGGCAACCACCGCAAATCCCGTCCTTCAACGGCACAACCGTGGGGCGCCGGCCGTTGCGTAGCCGCTCATAGCGGCGCAGATGGGGCTGGGGAACCTGCTTGAGTGCCGCATCCCGCTCCGCCTCGAGCACGCCCAGCCGCGCCTTGACCTGCGCCAGTCGACTGTCCAGGTCGGCGACATAGGCGTCCATGCCGGCCTTTTCGGCGCCGTAGCGTTCCTGGGCGGCATCGACACGCGACTGGGCCGGGGGCACGGCATCCATCGCCATGATCTGCTGCCCCTCGAGCGCTTCGGCCTCGTGCAGGCGGTTGTTGATCTCGGTCTCCATGGCCCTGAACTCCTTGTTCGTCTTCAGGGTCATCTGCTGCTGCCGCAACTTGGCGACCTGCTCGCGCACAGCCTTGACCTGCAATTCGAAATCGGCGACGCGGGTCTGGAAGGCCCTCAGCTCCGCCTGCGCCGCGCTCAGGCGCTCCTGGGCATCCTGCAAGCGGGCGGATTCCTGCTGCCTGCGGATGGGAATGTCATGAAGCTCTTTTTGCAATTCGTCAATTTGCGTGTCCACATCCTGGAGCGCAAGCAGCGGTTCCATAAAACTCACAGGCCAACTCCTTTGACCGCGCCGGGGCGTTGCCGACCGGGCGTCAGATCATTCGGCTTTAAATGAAACAGGTCGCAGAGTATAAATGAAACGTGCGGCACCGTCAATGGATAAGTGCATTCACGTGATGGTTTGTGCTATACTTTCTATTACTCACGCGTTTCGGCGCCCAGATTCCTGTTGCCGCATGCATATCCTGAAACTCCATCGCGCCCGCCAGCGGGCGCCCTGGCGTCCCCAGTGGACGCTGGTGCTCGCCTTCCTCGCCACGATCCTGGCGGGGGCGCTGCTGCTCGCCCTGCCGATGGCGGGAGCCGGGGGACGTCCCGTGCCGTTTACCGACGCCCTCTTCACCGCCACCAGCGCCACCTGCGTGACGGGCTTGAGCGTCGTGGACATCGGCACGCGCTTCTCGCGGGCGGGGCAGATCGTCATCATGCTCCTCTTCCAGATCGGGGGCGTCGGAATCATGACGTTCGCCACCTTCATGCTGGTCATGCTGGGTCGGCGCCTGAGCGTCCGCAGTGAATCGGTGCTCGCCACGTCGATCGGCCAGGGCGAGACGATCGGCATCCTGCCGCTGCTGCGCGGGACGGTGCTGTTCTCTTCGGTCATCGAGGGACTGGGGGCGTTGGTGCTGGCCTGGCGGCACTGGGAGGCGGGCTACACACCGGCGCGCGCGCTCTACTACGGGGTGTTTCATGCCGTCAGCGCCTTCTGCAATGCCGGCTTCTCCCTGTATCCCTCCGGCCTCCAGGCGGTCTACACCGACGCGGGCTACGTCTTGACCATCGCCTCCCTGATCGTGCTTGGGGGCCTCGGGTTTCTGGTGCTGCACAACCTCAGCCAGTACCGCTTCTGGCGGCGCGACCGGCACACGCGCGGCCGCGTGAACGCGCACACCCGCATGGTGCTGCAGATGAGCCTGGTCCTGACGCTGATCGGCACGGTGCTCTTCGCCCTGCTGGAATGGAACCACGCGCTGGCGGGCCGCTCCCTCGCCGACAAGGGGATCGGCGCCCTGTTCCACGCCATCAGCTCCCGCACGGCCGGCTTCAACCTGATCGAGATGACGCGGCAGATCGAGGCGACGCGGCTGCTGACCATCGGGCTGATGTTCATCGGCGGGTCGCCTGGCTCGACGGCGGGAGGCATCAAGACGACCACGCTGCTCGTCCTGGTGCTGACGATCCGCGCGATCATCCGCGGCCGCCAGACGACGCTGTACGGGGTCCGGGCGATCCCCGAGACGATCGTCCGCGAGGCGATCACCATTTTTCTGCTCGGCCTGGCCTTTGTCGGGGTCGTCTTCGGCCTGCTGCTGCTCGTCGAGGCGCCCGCCCCCGGCGGCGCCGCCGCGCTTCCCCTGCTGTTCGAGGCCGTTTCCGCCTTTGGCACGGCCGGCCTGTCGCTCGACCTGACCCCGCTGATTTCGCCCGCCGGACGCTGGCTGCTGATGCTGGCCATGTTCGTCGGCCGGCTCGGCCCGCTGACCATCGTGATGATCGTGGGCAGCGCGGGGCGGAGCGAAGCCATTCACTATCCCGAAGAGGAGGTTGTTGTCGGATGAAACGGATTGGAATCATCGGTTCGGGCCGCTTCGGCGAAGCCCTGATCGACAGCTTGTCGGAAAAGGGCGCCGAGATGCTGCTGATCGACCAGTCGCCCGAACGGATCCAGTTTCTCGCGGACCTGGTGACCAAGGCCGTGCAGGGCGACGCGACGAACGCCCGCACGCTCAAGGAGGCGGGGTTCGACACCTGCGACGTGGTGGTCATCTGCATCGGAAACAACATGGAGGGGAGCATCATGGCGGCGGTCAACTGCAAGGATCTCGGTGTTCCGACCGTCGTGGCCAAGGCCGTTTCCGACCTGCACGGCAAGGTGCTCAAGCGCGTTGGGGCCGACATCGTCGTCTACCCCGACCGCGACCGCGCCCAGCGGCTGGCCCGCTCGCTCCTGTCGCGCAGCCCGATCGACCTCTTCGAGATCACCGACGGTGTCAGCGTGGCGGAGGTCATCCCGCCCGACGACCTTGTGGGCAGGACGCTGATCGAGGGGAACGTCCGCCAGAAGTTCGGTGTGACGGTGCTCGCGATCCGCCGCGCGGCCGAAGATCCGCGACTGCCGCGCAAGGTGATCATCACGACGGGAAGCGAGAAGATCCTGAAGGACGACCGCCTGCTCGTCTTCGGATCGGACATCCGCATCGACGAACTGGCGCACGATTGACAACATGGCCACCTACGCCCACCTATTCGGACCGGTCCGCTCACGCCGCTTCGGCCGCTCGCTCGGGGTCGACCTGCAGCAGGCGGGCGTCAAGCGCTGCACGCTGAACTGCATCTTCTGCCAGCTCGGCGCCACGCCGGCCACCTGCGTGGTCCGGCAGCCCGACGTGCCGGTCGAGGCCGTCCTGGCCGAACTCGATACCTGGCGGCGGAGCGGTGAACCGACGGACTTCATCACGCTGGCCGGAACAGGCGAACCGACACTCCATCCCCGGTTCGGCGAGGTGATCGACTGGATCCGCCGCGAGACGCCGTACCGCTCGCTGCTGCTCTCCAACGGCACGCTGTTCACACGGACGGAGGTTCGGCGCGACGCGGCCCGGGCCGATGTCGTCAAGGTCTCGCTGCACGCCTGGGATGCCGCGACGTTCCACCGCATTTCGCGCCCCCACGCCTCGCTGGACTTCGCGGCCATCGTCGAGAGCTTCCGCCAGTTCCGCCGGGAATACGCCGGCATCCTGATCGTCGAGGTGTTCATCGTCCCCGGCATCAACGACACGATCGAGGCGGCCGACCGGATCGCGGCCATCGTGCGGGATATCGCCCCCGACCACATCCAGTTGAACGTCATCGCCCGTCCGCCAGCCGAGGGGACGGTGGCGCCGGTGGCGCCGGAGCGGCTGGCGGCCCTGGCAACCCGTTTCACGCCGGTGGCCGAAACCCCCGACGTCGCCCCCCCCCTTCCCCCCCCGCCCCCGCTGGCGGAGGGGACGACCGAAGCCATCGTGGCGCTGGTGCAGCGCCATCCCGCCGACCTCGCGTCGCTCGCCGCCACCCTTCCCGGCGTGGCGGCCCCCGGCGCGCTCCGGCACGCCGTCCACCGTCTGGCGGCCGAGGGGCGGGTGGCGATCCGCTGGATCGATGGCGTGCTGCACGTGCTGCCGCCGCCCCCGACGACGGCCATGCGCCGGCTTGTCCTCGGATCGGCCTCGCCCCGGCGCGAGCGGCTGCTCCGCGAACTGGGACTGACGTTCGAGGTGGTCACGGCCAACGCCGAGGAGATCCACGACGCCGCCGATCCCGTGGGCACCGTCATCCACAACGCCTGCGCCAAGCACAACGCCTGCCGCGCCCGCTGCCCCGACGCCGTGCTGATCACGGCCGACACGCTAGTCTGGTTCGAGGGGCGGCTGATCGGCAAGCCGGCGGATCACGCCGAAGCGGCGCAGTTTCTCCGTGCCTTTTCCGGCCGCGCCCAGACGGTGTTCACCGCCATCGCCTGCTCGCGCCCCGGCGATGCGGCACCGGCGGTGCGCGTGGAGGCGAGCCGCGTACGGTTCCGCGAGCTGAACGACCAGCGCATCGAGGACTATCTCCGGCTGATCCAGCCCTTCGACCGTGCAGGCGCCTACGACATCGACGCGAGCGGGGATCTCCTCGTCGCCGCCTACGAAGGCTCCTACAGCAACATCGTCGGCCTGCCGGTCGAGAGCGTGCGCGACTGGCTGCGCTTCCACGCACCAGAGCTGCTGAACGATTGATTGGCATCCTTCGAACGACGACGGGCACGCCAACGGGACACGCGTGCATCCGCACCATCCGCGAAATCCGTAGCCAAATCCTGCACGGATAATCGATAAACGGCACGGAAGCTGCTACCTTGCACGTTTTCAGGGTTCTTCCCACTCCAGGCCCCACCATGACGCGCGCCATGCAAACTCGTCTGCTGCTCTTCTGTTTCGCCCTGCCTCTCGTCGGCCTTCTCCCCACCGCGCTGCAGGCATCGACCGCCCAACCGGCTGCGCAGGCAGCGGCCGATGCACCTGTCTGGTCCAATCGCCTGACCCTCGTCGAGGCCGAGATGCTGGGCGATTTTCCCATCAGGTGGGATGCCCGGGGCATCCTGCTGCGCCTGTCGGATCCGGCGGGCGGACGCGCCCTGGTGTGCACCGTGAAGCGCAGGCGCAGCGTGTGCCTCCCCAGGGAGGCGGACGGCTTCGGCACGAATTTCATCCGCGGGCTGCAGGTGACCGCGATGCTCCGCAACACCAATGTTGTCGCCACGCTGGCACTGCGCCGGTCGCAGCAGCGCTGCACCGTCTACGTGGACGGGCAGCCGGCCCTGAGTTTCGCCGATGTCTGGGAGGGGCCCCTCGTGCTGGCCACCCCGGCGCAGGCTGTTCCCGCGGAGGCCGGCGAGGGTTTTACACAGCGGCTGGCGCCGTTCCGTTTCCAGGACGACTTCCTGGTCGACAAGGA
>JAAYZJ010000137.1 GCA_012514915.1 Lentisphaerota bacterium
AGCGCCCCGGCCTCCTGCTCCGCGAAGATCAAGATTTCGCCTGTTCGGTTCGGTTCCATGTAAAAGGTCTCCTCTATCAGCCGATGGTGTGGTCTTCGATCAGTTCGCCGATCAGCGCCTGGACGCCGGCCAGGTCGGGCGGGAACTCGCGGTAGTCCCCGCCCGCCAGGACGATGGACTGGATGCGGTGGACGCGTGTCGGGCTACCCGCGCCCCCGCACCAGGCGAGGTCGGCCCCGATCTCGTCGAGCCCCCACTGCTCGATCAGGAGCCCCTGATCCTTCAGCGCCGCCAGGCGGCGTTGCACCTCGGCGGCGCGCGCCTCGGGGGCGGCCCCGGGCTGTTCGGTCTCGACCGCCTTGGCCACCTCGGCCGCGCCGCGGGCCTTCTTGAACCGCATGACCTTGCGCATCGCGGCGGGCCGCAGCTCGTTGGCCGTCTCCATCACCGTGAAAAGCGCCGGCAGATCGGCAAGCACCGTCTCGGTGCCCGATCCGACGTTGCGCTTGACCCGCGCCCGCCGCCCCTCCATCGCCAGCCCCTCCAGGTACGTCACCAGGGTGAAGCCGAGCTTCTCGGCCAACTGCGGGCCGACCTGCGCCGTGTCGCCGTCGATCGCCTGGCGGCCGCAGAAGACCAGGTCGGGCTTGAGCGAGCGGACGGCGCACGCGAGGATGTAGCTTGTCGCCAGCGTGTCCGATGCCGCCGCCCGCCGGTCGGTGATCAGCACCGCACGGTCCGCGCCACGAACCAGCGCCTCGCGCAGCACCTCGCAGGCCGCCGGGAGGCCCATGGTGAGCACGGTCACCGTTCCGCCGTGCTCCTCGCGGACGCGCAGGGCGGCCTCGAGCGCATTCCGGTCCTCGGGATTAAAGATCGCGGGCAACGCGGCGCGGTTGACGGTTCCGTCCTCGCGCATGGCGTTGCCCGTGATTTTCTTGGTGTCAGGGACTTGCTTGACACACACGACCATTGAATAAGCCACGGTTGTACTCCAGTGGATGCGGGTTAAAGGTATGAGGCGTTGTCGGCGCCTAGAAGGGTTTGACTATACCCTAGCGCGTTTCCACAAGTCAAGATTCGTTCCCGACTGCCTGTTTTTCGTTGCCCGCGCGTCGGCCGATGCGCTAGAATGCGGCCATGATCGCGGGGCGTGCTGCGGGCGGCCGGGTTCAACCCGCCGCGGCGCTTGATTTCATGCCGACTGGATTGAAGAAAAAAAGACCATGAGCCAAAAACTCAACCTAACGTACGATCATTTGGCCGCCCAGTCGGCCGCCGCCAGCCAGGTCGATGCCGACCTCTATTCCCGGTACGAGGTCAAGCGCGGCCTACGCGACATCAATGGCAAGGGGGTGCTGGCGGGCCTGACCCAGATCGGCGAAGTCTGCGCCCACACCGAAGCCGCGGACGGAACGATGACGGGGCCCGGCAACCTGGTCTACCGCGGGATCGACATCAACGAGCTGGTCAACGGGTTCCTTCAGTCGGGGCGCAACGGCTTCGAAGAGACCGCCTACCTGCTGCTGTTCGGTCGATTGCCCGACGCCGCCACCCTGCGCGCCTTCGAGGCGATGCTGTATGCCAACCGCGCCCTGCCGGCCGATTTCGTACACGACTCGATCCTGAAGCTGCCCAGCCGCGACATCATGAATGCCATGTCGCAGTCGGTCCTCGCGCTCTACACCCTGGACGACCAGGCGGAATCGACCGACCTGCCCAATGTGGTCCGGCAATCGCTGCGGTTGATCGCGCTCTTCCCCGTGCTGGCGGCCTATAGCTACCGGGCGCACGCGTACCGCTTCTCGGAAAAAAGCCTGATCCTCCACGCCCCCTCCCCCACGCTCTCCACGGCGGCGAATTTCCTTCGGATGTTGCGCAAGAACCAGTCCTGCACGCCGCTGGAGGCTCGTCTGCTCGACCTGGCCCTCGTGCTGCATGCCGAGCATGGGGGCGGCAACAACTCCTCGTTCACGACGCATGTCGTCACCTCCAGCGGAACCGACACCTATGCGGCGGTCACGGCGGCCCTCTGCTCGCTGAAAGGGCCGCGGCACGGCGGGGCGAACATCCGCGTCGCCCAGATGTTCGAGGAAATCAAGCGCGAGGTCAAGGACTGGAGCAATGACGGCCAGATCGAGGATTTTCTCGACAAGCTGGTGCGCAAGGAGGCCTTCGACCGCTCGGGGCTGATCTACGGCATCGGCCATGCGGTCTACTCCGTCTCCGATCCGCGCTCACTGATCCTGCGCGAGCAAGTCGCCGCGCTGGCCCGCGAGAAGGAGCTGGAGGCCGAGATGGATCTCTACCGGAGGGTCGAACGGCTGGCGCCCGAAGTCATCGGTCGCCACCGCAAGATCTACAAGGGCGTCAGCGCCAATGTCGACTTCTACTCCGGCCTGCTCTACCGGATGCTCAACATCCCCCAGGAGCTGTTCACTCCGATTTTTGCCATCGCCCGCATCGTCGGCTGGAGCGCCCACCGGATCGAGGAGCTGGCCAACAACGGCAAGATCATCCGCCCCGCTTACAAAAGCGTCGCTGAACGGCGCCATTATCTTCCGCTGGAGCAGCGCTGAAGCCATGAAAGCGCCCCGGACCCCTCCTGACGCCGCGCAACGGTCGAAGCTCCAGGACGAACTGCGGCGCGACGTCGCCGCGCGACGCCAGGGCTACCGCGAGCGCGCACTGAAGATCCTGCCGCATGTCTGCGCCAGTTGCGGACGCGAGTTCGACGGCCGCCGCCTGAAGGAGCTCACCGTCCACCACCGGGACCACAACCACGAGAACAACCCTCCCGACGGCGGCAACTGGGAGCTGCTGTGCATCTACTGCCATGACCACGAGCACGAGAAGAACCGGCTCGCCGGCCACTACGAGGGCGCCGTGGCGGCCAAGGAGACCCTGGCGCCCTCGATTTTCTCGCCGTTTTCCGCGCTCGATGCCCTGCTGCCGACAACGGCCCCGTCCGAAACGGACGCGTCAGGCAAGTCGGACAAGTCAGATCGGTCGGCCCGCTAGGGTTCAAGCGCCCGCGCAAACACCCGTTCGATCGCCTCGCGCGACGGGACGCCTTCATGCAGCTTCTCGCCGCCCACAAAGAAGGTCGGCACGTAGTAGTAGTCGTAGCGGTCCGCGATCTCGGGCTGCAGTCGCTCGTCGATCTTCGTGATCGGGATCCGCGCATAGTCGGGATGGCTCGCCACGATCGCATCGATCAGTTCCTGCGCCCGCTTGCAATGGGGACAGCCGTCGAACATGAAGAAGGTAATGGTTTTCATCGGGCACGTTCCTTTTCCTGCACGCACGGCCGGGCCAGGCTTGCGTCGTGCAGTCGTGCTAGTATAGCGCGATTCCGGCGCGGGAAGCCAGCGGTTCTCAAGACCAACCAGCAAGCGACAAGAGGCCCCATATGCCGACACACAGGACAGGCAGGAATGCCTGTTCTACCTTACCCCCGCAGTCCCCCCACATCCCATCCGCCAGACTTGGCGATTCGGGTGCAACCTGCTATCCTAACCAACGACACGTGCGGCATGGCGGGGAACCGCCGTCGGATTTCACGTGCTTTTGGATTTCGGGAGACCATCCACATGCAAATCGGTGTCAGTTCCTACAGTTACAGCCGCCTCGTCCGCAGCGGCGCGATGAAGCAGATCGAGGTGATCCGGGCCGCCAAGGAAGGCGGTTTCGACGTGATCGAGTTCAGCACGATCCTCAAGCCGGAAGATCAAACGCTGGCGTCCTATGCCGAGCAGCTCCGCGAAGAGGCCCGCCAGGTGGGCATCCCCATCGCCAACTACACGATCGGCGCCGATTTTCTCAACGGCTCGAACGGCGATCTGAAGGCGGAGATCGAGCGGGTCAAGGGCGAGGTCGACATCGCGGCGATCCTGGGTGCCCCCGGCATGCGCCACGATGCCACGTCCGGCTTCCCGGCTGGCGCCGTCGGCCCGCGCGGTTTCGACGATGCCCTGCCCCGCCTGGCCGAAGGGTGCCGCGCCGTCACCGAGTACGCGGCCTCCAAGGGGATCCGGACGATGGTCGAGAACCATGGGTTCTTCTGCCAGGACAGCGAGCGGGTCGAGAAGTTGATGAATGCTGTCGGGCACCCCAACTTCGGCACCCTGATTGACATGGGCAATTTCTACTGCGCCGACGAGGATGCCGGCAAGGCCGTCGGCCGTCTGGCCCGCTACGCGTTCCACGCCCACGCCAAGGACTTCCATATCAAGCCGGGCACGGCGTTCCATCCCGGCGAGGGCTGGTTCATGAGCCGCGGCGGCAATTTCCTGCGCGGCGCGATCATCGGTCATGGCGATGTTCCCCTCCTGCAGGCGCTGCGGGCCCTGAAGCGGTCTGGCTACGATGGCGTGCTGTCGATCGAGTTCGAGGGGATGGAGGACGTGCTCAACGCCCTCCGTATCGGTGTGGCCAACCTGCGCCGCCTGGTCGAGCACGCCTAGGCGCGCAGGTAATCGTCGATCAGCCAGCGGCTGATGCTGATCGGGCGGGGAATCGGCGGGAGGTCGTCACGGGTGAACCAGGCGGCCTCGCCGATCTCCTCGACGTCGACACGGATTTCACCGGACGCATGCTCGGCCGTGAACCCGATCATCAGGTTGTTGGGGAACGGCCAGGGTTGGCTCCCGAAATAGCGGATGTCGCGCACCTCCAGACCGACCTCCTCGCGGATCTCGCGCGCCACCGCATGTTCGAGCGTTTCGCCGGCTTCGACAAAGCCGGCGATCACGCTGTAGAACGGCAGGACGCCGCGTGCGCGGCGCGCCAGGAGGATGCGGTCGCCCCGCGTGATCCTCGTGATAACCACGGGGTTCAGTCGTGGAAACCAGTCGAGCCGGCACGCCGGGCAGCACATCGCACACTCACCCGTCGTCTTGCGCACCAACTGCATGCCGCAGGCCCCGCAAAAGCGGTGCGTACGCCGCCAGTGCAGGAGTTGGAAGGCGCGCTGGGCACGCGCATACGCGGCCGGTTCGACGACGTCGAACAAGTCGCGGAGTTCCATGAGCGTATCACCCGGATGCAACGCGGGCGTGCCGACGATTTCCGTGACGCCCACGCTGCCACTGCCATCGAACGCCTCGAACGTCTCGACCCAGTCGGTCTGCGACGGATCGGCGGGACGGACAGCGGCGACGGTGGCACCGTCGCCGCGCGGCCGTACCCAGAGCCGGTCACCACCGAACTGGTACTGCCAGGTGGGGTTCACGGACAGCATCATGCGCGCGTGGTCGCCTACAGACCGATGACGCGTCGCGGATTCTCGACGGTGAGCCGGCGCACGTCCGCGTCCGACAGACCAAGCTGGTTTTTCAGATTCTCGGCCGTCCGCTTCATCGTGCCCGCCGAACCGACCAGATGCGAGCGGTCGGGAGCCCAGGCGGCCAGATCCTCCCCGACCAGCACCTGGAACTTGCCAATCCCGTAGAGCCCCGGCCCCATCCCGGCCGCCGCCATGGCGTCGGTCACGACAACGGCATTGTCGAGCCCGCAGGCGCGCAGATAGTTACCAAGGGCGAAGAAGGGGACGTGCACGCCGTCGGCGATGAAGCAGAGTTTGAGCTGCTTGTGCAGCGACAGCGCCCGCTGGATCACGTTGTCGTGGCGGTGCATCAGCATGGGACAGCCGTTGCCGGTGTGCGTATAGAGGGTGACACCCGCATCGGCCGCCGCGCGCAGCTCGTCGATCGATGGATTGCAATGCCCCGCCGAGACCACCACGCCCTTCGACGCCAGCCAGCGCGTTGCCCGCAGCCCCTCGTCGCACTCCGGCGCCAGGGTGAGAATCTTCATCAACCCGCCGCAAGCCTCGTAGAGCGCCTCGACCTTGTCGAGGTCGGGGGGACAGATCGCGGTCGGGTCGTGGGCGCCCCGGTAGCCCTCGGTTCGGTTCAGAAACGGCCCCTCGATGTGCAGCCCGACAATCCGCTGCCGCACGATGGCACTCGCCTCGCGCGCCGCCACGACCTGCCGGATGCGCCGCACCATGTCGGGAATCGGCGCCGTGCTCACGGTCGCCAGGATGCCGTCGACCCCATCGTCCCCAAGCCGTTGGCACATCTTCGCGATATCGGCCGTCGGCACCCCGTCGCTGTTCAGGTCGACACCGGCGTAGCCATTCACCTGCACATCAAAATAACCGTTGCTCATGATGAAGTTCCTTCGTGAGCCGATGTTATAGCACGTCAGCCACGCGACGGCAATCCGGGGATGCAAATGGCGAGCCGGATGGCAGCCCGTGTCCCGTCATCGTCATGCGCCGCGCATCTCAAGCGAACCAGTCAGCCGGCACGTCGTTTCCATGTGCGGCTTGGCTCCTTCCGCCGGCTGCATTTTCTGGTACACTACATCTATCGGGATGCGATGACTAACCACCTCCTTTAATTATTTTACGCCCATGACTTCCGACGCTTACAAATCCTTGCACGCCATCTTCGCGCGTGGCCTCTCCGACGGGCTCTTGGCCGGTGCAGTCTTGGAGGCAGGCTCCTCGACCGGCGAACCGGTCACCCTCGCCCTTGGCACCATTGCCGGCGCTCCCGATGCGCCACCCATGCACGCCGATGCGATTTTCGACATGGCCTCGGTCACCAAGGTCGTGGCGACCACGACGGCCTGCGCGCGATGCCTGGATCTCGGTCTGCTCGACTTCGACGCCCCGGCGTCCGACTACCTGCCATCCATTGCCCAGCTTCCGGGACCGCCAATCACCCTGCGCGATCTGGCCACACATGTCTCGGGCATCGACAACGCCAAGGTCTTGTCGCTTCCACCCTCCGAGGCCTGGGATGCGCTGGTCACGCGTCCACCCCGCTGGCCGGTGCGTAGCCGTTTCGAGTACGCCTGCCGCAACTTCATCCTCCTTGGTCGCATCGTCGAACAGGTGAGCGGACAGCGCCTCGACGCCTTCTGCGGCACCCAGATTTTCCAACCGCTCGGCATGAAAGACACCCGGTTCGGCCCGATTCTCCATCCAGGTCCGCGCGTGGTGGCCACCTGTGTAGCCGCCGGTACGATCTCCGACGAGCAGGCGCGCGCCTTGCAGCGCCCCGTGGGCAACGCGGGGCTTTTCTCCTATGCTGCGGACCTGGCCCGCTTCTGCCGCGCCGTGCTGAACGATCTGCGCGGTGATGCGCGCCTACTCTACGGGCCTCGCTCGCGCCCCTGGATGAGCCAGCCCTGTTCGCCAAAGGGTTTGCCGGCGCGCGCGTTTGGCTGGGACATGCGCTCCCGTGCCGAGGTCCCGCACCGTCCCACGTCCTTCTCACGTGCCGCCATCGGGCACAGCGGCTGGACCGGCCAGTCGCTGTGGATCGACCCCGAGCACGATCGGTATGTGATCGTGCTGACCAACCGAACCGCCGTCCCCGGGCATGCGTCCACCCATGCCCGGCAGATGGTTCTCCGCGGCGAGTTGGCCGACGCCTTGCTCGCGTGTCTGGCATGAATGCGCCCGCCCCCATCCTGCTTGTCGCCGTCAACGCCCGCTACAGCCACTGCAGCCATGCGGGACGGACGCTGCTGGCCAATCTCGGCGACCTGGCCGCGCACGCGCAACTCCTTGAGGCCGACCTCGACGTCTCCCCCCTGCAGTTGGCAGCCGACATCCTCGCGCGCACGCCACGCCTCGTCGGCTTTTCGATCTATCTCTGGAACACCGGGTTGGTCCGTGAGTCCCTCGTAATTCTCCAGCGCGTGGCCCCCGGACTGCGTATCATCCTGGGCGGGCCCGAAATCGTCACGGGGTGTGCGGACCACTGGAGGGGGCTTGCGGATGCCCTGGTCTGCGGCGAGGGCGAGGTGGCTTTCCGCGACTGGTGCCAGCGGCAGATGAACGCGCCAACATGGGAGCGCCGCAACGTTCCCGAGTGGATCGAGGTGCCGCGCCCCCCCGATCCCGTCACGCTGGATCTCCCGTATGACCACTATAGCGACGACGATCTCCGGCACCGTGTCGCCTATGTCGAGGCGACGCGCGGCTGTCCGCACCACTGCCTCTACTGCACCTCGTACGACACCGGCCTGCGCCGGTTCCCCCTCCCGGTGCTCCGCGACGCGTTCCGCGGCTTGATGAATCGCGGCCTGCGCCAGTTCCGCTTCCTCGACCGGACGTTCAACGCCGATGAAGCGCATGCCTGCGCCGTGCTCGATGGCTTCCTCGACCATCTGGACGCCGTCGACACCCTGCACCTCGAGCTTGCACCGGTTCGCCTGGGCGAGGGGCTGCGCGAACGCCTCGCCCGCTTTCCCCCGAACATCCTGCATCTCGAAGTCGGCGTCCAGACCCTGAACGCCGCGACCGCCCGC
>JAAYZJ010000138.1 GCA_012514915.1 Lentisphaerota bacterium
AGGATTTCGTCGGCGTGGATACGTTCACCTACAACGTCGCCGACGGCTTCGGCGGTACGGGCAGCGCCGCCGTCCGCGTGCGCGTGGGCGATCTGCCCACGTGCGAGAGCCGCTTTGTGGCGCTCGCCGGCTCGATCTCCAATGCGTTCGACGTGCTCGGCAACGACGCCCTCACCCCGGCCTACGCCAGCGAATATGTCCTCGATGCCGTCTTCGGCGCCACGGCGGGCGGCAGCGTCTCGATCAACTCCAACGGGGACGTCCTCTACACCCCCGATGCCGACTACGCCGGTACGTTCCCCTACACCGAGCAGTTCTTCTACACCGTTCTCGACGATTCCGGCATTGCCTGGGCCGGCCGGGTCGAGGTGGTCGTCCACGATCCCGCCTCGGGCCGCGACACCGGCACGGTCACGCTCGTCGTGGAAGGGCGCAACGATGCGCCGGAAATCCACAATGCCACCACGAACGCCCCGATCACCGACAAGGAGAGCGCCCTCGTCTTCACCGGCGTCACCCTCGTCGAACACGACCAGCAGCTCCAGGAGTTGATCGACGTGACCGTGGCGGTCGACGATCCAGCCAAGGGCGTGCTGACGAACCTTCAGGGTTTTGTCGATCTTGGCGGGAGTCAATACGCCTTGTCGAATGTGACCGCCGCCGCGGCGACAGCGGCGATCCGGCAACTCGTTTATGTGCCCGTCGAGAACCGCATCACGGTGCCGACGAACGAGACCGCGGTCTTCATCATCACGGTGAGCGACCGCAAGGCCTCGCCTGTCACCGACATGCAGACAACGCTCGACGTCTGGGCTGTGAACGACGCGCCGGCCATCAGCGGTACGGAGGCCGGTCAGCGGTTCTATCACAAGTCTCCGTTCAAGCCGTTCACCACGGTGACCCTGCACGAGGTCGACGACCGGACGCTGCAACCGCTCGTCGTGACCGTGAAGATCATGGAACCCGGGCAGGGGGTGCTTCAGAACCTGGTGGCTTTTGTCGATCTCGGTGGCGGGGTTTACCAGGCATCCAATGTGACAGCGGCGGTGGCGACCGAAGCGCTGCGCCTGCTGGCCTTTGTGAATACACAGGCCGTTGCGGTAGGGGGCGTGCTGACGACGCATTTGCAGCTCTCGGTGGCCCTGTCGGGCGACTGGCTGGCGGTGGGCGCGCCGGATGTCACGACGCTGGCGAACGGCAGTGGCGGCCCCGGCACGGTGTTTGTGTTTGGGCGTCACGTGGGAGGACCGCATGCGTGGGGCGAGGTCATGCGCTGGTCGCCCTCCGGTGCCGGCAGCGCCGACTCCGCCTTCGGCTGGCAGGTTGCGCTGGATGGGGATTCGCTGGTCGTGGGCGCGCCGCGGTTCAATGCGTTGACGGCCACGACGACGCGCGAGGGGGCCGTGTTCCACTTCGAGCGCCACCAAGGTGGATCCAATCAGTGGGGCCTGGTCCAGATGATTACCTGCCCCGATGCCGCGGCGGCGGTGCAGTTCGGCTGGTCTGTGGATGTCGCCGAACGGCGGCTGGCGATCGGTGCCCCCACCATGGCGGCGGGCACGCCGACGATTGCCAACGCGGGCCGCGTCTATCTCTTCGGTCGGGTGACGGATGCCGAGGCCTTTACCTATCGGCGGTCACTAACGGCCACGTACACCTCCGACCGCCACTTTGGCTACAGCCTCGCGTTGGACGTCAACCGCCTGATCGTCGGTGCGCCGAGCAGTGCTTCACTGCCCAATCTCGGCGCAGCCTTCCTCTACGAGGATCGGAGTGGTTCGGGCACGGACTGGATGTACCTGGAGCGGCAGTCACGGCCAGCGGGCAGCACGGCGACGCTCTTTGGGCGGGCCGTCGGTTTTCAGCAGGGAACGGCCATCGTCGGCGCGCCGGCCGATGCGAGCATCAATCAGGGCTATGCCTACCTCTACCGGATTGATTATCAGACGCTCGACGGGCGCATCGCCACGGCGCCCAGAGCCGCCTGGGATGCCGCCCATTTCGGTGACGAAATCGGCGATCCATGGACAGCCGCCAGTTTGTGGGGCGGCGGCGCCGATCCCGACGGTGACGGTCGGCCCAACGATGTCGAGTATGTGTTTGGCGGCGATCCGAACGTCGTGGATCCGGTTGGGTTGCTCTCGATTGTCCGCGATGCGGTTGGCAACTGGGTGATCGACTACGCGCGCCGCTCGAACGACCCCGACCTGGACTTCATGCTGGAGGCGTCGGCAGACCTGGTGCACTGGTTTGACTGTTCGGGGTTCATCCTGTCGGAAACGCCGATAGCCATCGACGCAGACAGGGAGCAGGTGACGCTGGTGCTTCCAGGCGATCTGTCGGCGGGGGCACTATTCTTCAAGGTGCACGTGGTCTGGTGAGCGGTCATGGAGCGGAGAGAGGAATGGAGCACATGAGCACTTCTCGGGTGAGTCGGTTGTCAACCGTGGTGGCCATGCTGGTGTTGACGTTGGCGGGACGGACGGGTACCGCGGCGCCACCGGTCACGAACGCCCCCTCAAGCACGGCTTCGAAAGCCGTGTGGGACTTGATCCAGGCGGGACGATGGACTGCCGGCATCAGCAGCGGGGAGGCGTTCCAGAGCTACCGGCTGGAAGCCTTGCTGCCGCTGCTGCCATCGGATCGGATGTCGCTCCTGCTGAATCCCCGCGGCGTCTTCCTGGAGGATCGGGGACACGAGGCCAACCTGGGACTCGTTGCCCGGCGGCTCTTCGGTCGTTCCGTGATTGCCGGGGCCAACGTCTACGGTGATTGGCGGCGGACCGACGATGACCACGCCTTCGCCCAGGTGGGCGGTGGCGTGGAGCTGCTGACGCGCTGGATGGACGCACGGTGCAACCTCTACCAGCCGTTGACCGATGCAAAGGAGTGGGAGGCTGGGCGCGAGCCGCTGGGTTCGTCGCCCGGCGCCGGCTTCAGGCAGCTGATGCGGCTGGAGGAGGCGATGGAGGGATTCGATGCCGAGATCGGCGTGTGGCTGCCGGCACTGGCCGACATCGCGCCGACCGGCCTCTTTGTCGGCTACGCGCGTTATGAGTCCGACATCGGCGCGTCCGACGTCGATGGATTCATGTGCCGGATCGAAAGTCGTATTCATCCGAACATCACTCTCGATCTGGCCTGGTTCGACGACACGGGGTACCGCGAGTCGGAATACCTCGTGGGGGCCCGTGTGCATCTGCCGCTCGATTTCTGGAACGGGTGGCGGATGAACCGTGCCCACGCCCGCACGGTTCCGCCGTTTGCAACCCGCTTGAACGACCCGGTGCAGCGCGACTTCCGGGTTCAGATTGCACAAGCCAGCCGGGCCGTCGTGAGTCCGCCGCAGCCGGTGAAGGCCCGCCGGGTCGCCCCGTCACCGTCTCCCGAGCAGCCGACGCCGCCGCCCCCGCCGGCTCCTCTGCGCTACACCGACTACACGGATTTGAATGAAAACGGCGAAGTGATTACCGTCCGTGTCTACGAGAACGGCATCAGGGAGATCCTCAGCAACTGAGCCTCATGCGGACGAAGCGTGAGCGCGGGCTGCTTGGCTCGCCGGCGCTCACCCCGCGAGCGGTTTGGCGTGGGCCAGCAGGTGCTGCTCGGCTTCGAAGGACCACAGGCCGTTGTGCCGGACGCAGATCTCGTCCAGGCGGGCGAACAGCGGGTCGGTCTGGCCTTGCGCGGCGAAGTCGGCGATGGCCGTCATCGGCAGCGCGATGTGCGTGTAGACCAATTTCTTGCCGCCGGGGATCGACGGCAGGCGGATCGTCGTGTCGGCGGCCGCATCGATGCCGCCGACATGCGTGACCATCACGGCGGGGTTGATCTTGTCGTCGCCCATCAGGCGCAGGGCATCCTGGAGGTCCTCCATGTTGCCGCCCGAGGAGCCGACCACGTGGTGGCCCATGTAGTGGACATCGTAGAAGTTCATCCGGGCCGAGAAATCGGTCTTGGTCGGGCCGGCGAAGAAGTTCAGGCAGCCGTTGAGTCCGAGCAGCGCCGAAGCCTGCTCGACGAGCGGCGCCACCGGGGCGAAGACGAAGACATCGTCGTAGCCCTTGCCGCCGGCGGTCAGCGCCCGCAGCTCGGCGACCGGATCGGCCGCGGCCGCCGTGTTGACGTAATGCAGCGCCACGCCCAACCCGGCGGCCTCGGCGGGGGTGAAGATCGAGGCAGCGCGATCCAGGCGGCCCTGGTCGATGTCGGTGACGACCAGCACGCCGGGGCGGATCGCGCCGTGCAGGGCAAGGTCAACCGAGCTCAGCCCCATGGGGCCGGCGCCGGCCAGGACGGCCATCGCGCCCCCGGGGCGGATGTTCATCTCGTGCACATAGGTGCCGGCCTGATAGTGGTAGTTGGACTTGAAGGCGCCGATGATGCACGAAACGGGCTCGGCCAGCGAGGCCTTGAAGAAGGCGTCGCCGTTGTAGGGCAGCAGGCAGCCGCGCTCCATGACCTCGGCGGGGATAATCACATGCGTGGCATGGCCGCCGATGTGCGGGTAGGAATAGCCGGGGGCCAGGTGCTCGCGTCCCGGCATGCTGAGCGCCGGCTGGATGGCGAACTTCTGGCCGGGCTTGAATTGATCCCGCCACTTGCGGCCGACCTGCATCAGGCGCCCGCAGAACTCATGCCCCAGGATGATCGGGTTCGTGGCGCAGTCGTCGGGGACGCGCTTGTGCTTGCCGCCCTGCGCGGCGGCCTTGTGATCGGACATGCAGATGCTGTTCGAGACGATTTCCGCCAGAATCTCATCGTCGTTCGGTTGCGGGAGGTCGAAGCGTTCGAGGCGGAGGTCGTTTTCTCCATAAAGGCGCAAGGCAAGTGTCTGCATAAAAAAATTCCTTATTCCAGCCGGTATGGCGACTGAACACCCGCATTATGGGCGAGCGGCACGGCTTTCGCAAGCGTAATTGGCGCACCCCATCCGTGCGCTTGACGGCGCATGCCCGGCGCACTACGATGGATTCTTTCAACCCTTGATGCGCACGGAGCAAAGGAAGCAACATGAAAAAAGTATCCCTGGTGATTGTCGGCGCGGGCGGCCGCGGCGGTGTCTACGCCAAGTATGCCGAGGCGTTTCCCGAAGACGCCGAGGTCGTGGCGGTCTGCGAGCCCCGCCCTCAGTGGCGCGAGCGCATGGCCCGCGCCCACAAGCTGCCGCCGGAGCGGTGTTTCGCCGACTGGCGCGACCTCCTGAAGCATCCCCGGCTCGCCGACGCCGCCGTGATCGCCACGGTCGAGGATCTGCACCACGAGATCGCCGTGGCGCTGGCGGGGCTCAACTATCACCTGCTGCTCGAGAAGCCAATGGCCCGCACGGAGGAGGAGTGCCGCGAGATCTACGAGGCGGCCCGGGCGAACAACATCCTGCTGGCCGTCTGCCATGTCCTGCGCTACACAGACTGGTTCACCAAGCTGAAGGGGATGATCGACAGCGGTCTGATCGGCCAGGTGCGGCACATCGCCGCCACCGAGTTGGTGGGGGCCTGGCATTTCACCCATTCGTTCGTGCGCGGCAATTTCCGCAACGACCAGACCGCGGCCTGTTTTCTGATGGCCAAGTGCTGCCACGATCTGGACCTGCTCAACGCCCTGGTACCTTCGCGCTGCCTCCGGGCCTCGTCGTTCGGGCGGTTGAGCCATTTCAACCGGGACCATCAGCCCGCCGGGGCCGCCGACCGCTGCCTTGATTGCCCGGCACACATCGAGTCGGGATGTCCGTACTCGGCCCTCAAGATCTATCTGCGCGACCGTCTGGAGCATCTGCACCAATGGCCGGTCGCGATGTTGACGACCGACGCGACCCCCGCCGGCGTCGAGGCCGCGCTGCGCGACGGTCCCTACGGCCGGTGCGTCTTTGCCTGCGACAACAATGTGGTCGATCACCAGACGGTCAATCTGGAGTTCGCCGACGGGACCACGGTCGGGTTCATCACCACGGCCTTCGCCGTCGGCGGACGCGACTACTTCATCATGGGCGACCGGGGCAGTCTGCGGTTCACCGGCGAGGAAATCCTGCACAACGATTTCCTTTATGGGCCGGCCGGACGCGTGACGCGCCATTCGATCACCAGTGGGGACAACACCATGCTGAGCGGCCACGGCGGCGGCGACTTTGGCCTGATGCGCCAGTTTATCCATGCCGTCGCGACCGGCGACGCCAGTGGAATCAGCACCGGGCCCGAGGCCTCGCTGGAGAGTCATCTGATGGTCTTCGCCGCCGAGGAGTCGCGGCGGACCGGCCAGGTGGTGGAGATCCGCCCCGTCCAGGCGTGAGGCTACTCCTCGATCCGCATCCGCGCGCCGCGCAGCCGCAGGTTCGGATTGGTGATCACCGGCTTGGGCGGCGCGCGCACGATGCGCTCGCCGGCCCAGGCCTGCCAGCCCAGGGTCACCGCCCGGCTGCCGGCCTGCGTCATCACGTCCATGAAGCGCTCCTCGCCCCGCCACAGGGGGATGGGGCCCAGGCGGCGCACGAGCGGCGCCGCCGTGTTGCCTGTCGGCGCCGGGCCGAAGTCGGGCGGCTCCTCCTCGTTCACGCCCCAGAACCGCTCGTGGGACACCACCCCGTCGCTGACCTCGGGGGGGGGCGGTTCGTCCGGAACGGCGGCCGGCTCCTCGTCGCCCGTGCCGGCCGTGCCGGTGAGGGCGTCGCGCGTGAGGCCGCGGAGGGCGAGCAGCAGCAGCGGATCCTGGTCGAACGCCTCGATCAGCAGAAAGAAGACCGCCGCCAGATGTTTACAGGGATTCACCCGGTCGGGGCAGTTGCAACGCGTCGTCAAATCGCTGCGCTGCTCGGGCAGGAGGGGGAGTCCCGCATCGGCGAAGAGGGAGGCGACGGTCTGGGGCAGCTCGCGCACGAGCAGTTCGGCCAGCAGCAGCGGCCGCTGGTGCAGTTCGCGGAGGATCTGTTCCTGCTGGCCCGTGGTCAGGGTGGAACAGGAGATTTCGCAGGCATAGGCCGCCGTGTCGGCTCCCTGCACACGGCCCAGGATGCGTCCCGCTTCGAGTTCGAGGGTCGTCACTTGCCCGCCGTAGGCGTAGCTCCGTCCGCGTCCCAGACGGGCGCCGACCTGGTGTTTCTCGAGGAGCAGCAGCCAGTGCCGACTCCACCAGTTGCGGGCGAAGCCATTGCGGC
Organism: Lentisphaerota bacterium; assembly: GCA_012514915.1. Classification (GTDB taxonomy): domain Bacteria; phylum Verrucomicrobiota; class Kiritimatiellia; order RFP12; family JAAYLN01; genus JAAYLN01. Next base: position 7,148 of record JAAYZJ010000138.1, read on the forward strand.
TGCTCTGCACGCGGATGCCGCCGCGGACCGGCAGGGGGACGCGCGGTGCAAAGTCGTTTTTCCGTTTGCGGCTCATGCCCACTCCTCCTCGTCGCCGGCCACGGCGTCGGCCGAGAGCGCCAGCACTTCGCGGAGCTTGTCGTTGGAGAGTTCGGTCAGCCAGGCCTCGCCGCTGCCGACGAGGTCGTCGGCCAGCGCGAGCTTGCTTTCGATCAGGGCGTCGATCCGAGCCTCGAGCGTTCCCGAACAGATGAATTTGTGGACGAACACATGGCGCGTCTGCCCGATGCGGTGCACGCGGTCGGTCGCCTGATTCTCGACGGCGGGGTTCCACCAGCGGTCAAAATGAAACACGTGGTTGGCGCGCGTCAAATTGAGCCCCGTGCCGCCGGCCTTGAGCGACAGGATGAAGAGCGGCGGCCCCGAACCCTGCTGGAACCGGTTGATCATCGTCGTGCGGGCGTCGCGCCCGACGCCCCCGTGCAGGAAGGGGATTTCACAGCCGATCCGCTCGCGGAGATGCTCCTGCAGCAGTGTCCCCATGACGGCGTACTGCGTGAAAATCAGGGCACTTTCGCCGTTGGCGATCACTTCCTCAACCAGCGCATTCAGACGCGTGAGCTTGCCGGAGCGGTGGACGTCGTCCCGCGGGTGGGCCGGGTCTTTTTCCCTGGCCTCGCCCGCGACGCCGCGCAGGTAGTGGAGGGGGTGGTTGCAGATCTGCTTGAGCCGGGTCAGCGTGGCCAGCACGAAGCCGCGCCGCGCCCGCCCATCGGCCGTGCCAAGCCCCGCGTCGAGCCGGTGCAATTCGGATGCATAGAGCGCGGCCTGCTCGGGCGTCAGATTGCAGAAGACCTTGTTTTCAACCCGGTCGGGAAGATCGGCGATGACCTCGGGATCGCGCTTGAGCCGGCGCAGGATGAACGGGGCCGTGATCTGACGCAGCACCGTGCGCGCGCCGGAATCGACGCCCGTCCGGATCGGACGGAGGAACCGGCGGTTGAACTGGGCGCGCGTCCCCAGCAGGCCGGGGTTGAGGAAGTCCATCAGGGCCCACAGGTCGCCCACCTGGTTCTCCAGCGGGGTTCCCGTCAGGGCGAGGCGGAAGTCGGCCGTGAGCGCCCGCGCGGCCCGCGATTGCAGCGTGGCGGGGTTCTTGATGTTCTGGGCCTCGTCGAGGACGACCATCGACCAGTGGACGTGGTTGAGGGTGGCGAAGTCGCGGCAGAGGAGGGCGTAACTGGTGATGACGATGTCGTGCTGCGCCGCCTCCTGCGGCAGGACGCGGCCGAACGCCCGGTTGGCGCCGTAGTGCGTCAGCACGCGCAGGCGGGGCGTGAAGCGGCCGGACTCGTATCGCCAGTTGGCGATCAGTGAAAGCGGACAGACCAGGAGGATGGGCCGGTCGAGACCCTGGTCCCGAGCATGCTGGAAGAGCGCGAGAGCCTGGATGGTCTTGCCCAGGCCCATGTCGTCGGCCAGGCAGGCACCGAGGCCCCAGCGCCGCAGCCAGGCGAGCCAGGAATAGCCGCGCTGCTGATAGGGACGGAGTTCGCCCGAGAAGGTCTCGGGGGGGGGCAGCGGATCGATGCGCGTGTCGCCGCGCAGCCGGTTCAGCCAGTCGCCGACCGGTCCCTGCCGGACCAGGGCGCCGGTCTCGATGCGCACACCGTCGTCGGCCTCGCCGCCGACCGCGAGCCGGAGCAGGTCGCGCAGCGTGATACCGCGGACCCGGCGCTCCCGGAGCTGCCGGATGGCGGCGAGGGCCTCCGTGCGGTCGATGGCGATCCAGCGCCCCTGCCAGTGGATGAGGGGCTGCCGCGATTCAAGCAGGGCCTTGAGTGCTTCGGGCGTGATCGCCTGCCCGCCGAGCACGAGGGTCCAGTTCACCTCGGCAAGCTGGTCCAACCCCAGCCGGGCAAAGCTGTCCGGATCATCCTGCGCGGCCGCGAGCAGTGCCCGCAGGCGCACCGGGTTGGCTTCCGATGGATCGCTCCACCAGGCCGGCACCTGGACGGCAAAGCCGGCGGACCGCAGGACGGCGACATCCTGGGCCAGGAAATTGTAGGCCTCGCCCGTGTCGAGCGGAACGCCAGCCGGCGTCGCCTCGGATTCGTGCGCGCGGAGGCAGGGACTAAGCGTGACCGCCTGCCCGAGGGACGTCAGCGCGTATTCCCGGATGCGGGGCGGGACCTGCATCAACGCGTGAATGGGCACCAGGCGGGGCGGCGCGCCGGTCTCGACGCCGATATGCAGATGCCAGACCGCCGGGTGCGGCGTGGCGGGCTCCTCGAGGCGGAACATCAGCCGGCAGTTGCCGGCCTGGCCGATCATCAAGGGGCGGCGCCAGGCGGCGAGGGCGGCGGCCAATTGCTCCAGATCCTCCGGGACCTCGTCCCACCGGACGTGGCGTCCATCGGTGCGGAGCGAGGCCAGCCAGGCCGCATGTGCGCTGGCGGGCTTCCCCTTGCGTGCCTGCGCCCGCGTCAGAGGGGTCGTGACCGCGCTGCGGACGAGTCGGTCGACGGCCTGCTCCAGGAAATCGCGGGCGACGACCAGCCGTGCCGACGCGTGGTCCAGGGCGGCCGGGCGCGTGTTCCCCGCGGCAAGGGCGCATGCGGCGGGCGGCAACGCCGCAGCCAGATGCGTCAACCGGCGTTCGTCATCCGCGCCGAGAACGGGCCGCCAGAAACTCTCGAAGTGTGGGTTTCCGCGGTCGCGCTGGATCGCGGGCAGGACAACCTGGCGGGCGACCAGAGCCCCCGCGAGCCGCCACAGCCGGCTCCAGACCATCAACGACCGTCCCACGTGCAGGCGGCGGCCCAGTTCCGGCCCGTTCGAGCA
>JAAYZJ010000139.1 GCA_012514915.1 Lentisphaerota bacterium
CCATCCAGGATGTGGTCTCGATTGTGCGGACACGAAAAGGGAAGCTAAAGGACGCGCATTTCCTTCTGAATTCTGTATTCTGGCTTCTGAATTCTGTGTGCGCATCCACTATTGTGGATCGCACCCGCGGCGCCAGCTCCCGCAAAACGGGGGTTGATCTGTCCCCGGGATTAGTCCAATATGTAGTCCCAACGCGGGACACCGTGTCCGGCGGCACGTGGGTTTCTACAGGGGAAAGTCAGCTTGAAAGCAGTATCAGTAATCGTGGTCGGCGCGGGCGGACGTGGCTGGGGCTACTCCAACTATGCGAAGAAGTGCCCGGAGCAGGTCCGGGTCGTCGGCGTGGCCGAGCCCCGCAAGTTCCACCGCGAGCGGGTCGTCCGCGAGCATGGCATCGCCCGGGAGATGACGTTCCGCACCTGGCAGGCGCTGGCGAAGCAGCCCAGGCTGGCCGATGCCGTGCTGATCTGCACGCAGGACGCCATGCACGAGAAGCCGGTCGCCGCCTTTGCCCGGCTGGGCTATGCGATTCTCCTGGAAAAGCCGATGGCCCCCACCGCCCGTTCCTGCCGCCGGATCGTGCAGCACGTGCGCGAGGCCGACGTCACCTTCGCCGTCTGCCACGTCATGCGGTACACGAACTACACCCGGATTCTGAAGCAGATGCTCGTCGACGGCCTGATCGGCACGATCGTGAACATCGACCACTACGAGCCGGTCGGCTTCTGGCACCAGGCCCATTCGTTCGTCCGCGGCAACTGGCGCAACGAGAAGGAGAGCTCCAACATGCTGCTCGCCAAGAGCTGCCATGACATCGACTGGCTCAGCTACATCATGGACAAGCCCTGCACGCGGGTCTCGTCGTTCGGCTCCTTGCGCCATTTCCGCCGTTCCGAGCAGCCGGCCGGCGCGGCCGACCGCTGCCTGGAGTGTCCGCTGGCCGACACCTGCGTCTACTCCGCCAAGCGCTTCTATTTCGAGAAGCTCGAGGCGGGCCATCTCGGCTGGCCGCTGGACGTGGTCGATCCCGAGACGACGGCCCCCACGCTCGAGCGGGCGCTGCGCGACGGCCCGTACGGGCGCTGCGTCTACGCCTGCGACAACGATGTCGTCGACAACCAGGTGGTCAACCTGCAGTACGCCGACGGCGCGACGGCCAACTTCACGATGACGGCCTTCAATCCCGGCGGCGGACGCAAGACGCGCATCGGCGGGACGCTGGGCTATATCGAAACGCATGAAAGCTCGGTCATCCGCCACTATGACTTCGCGACGAAGCAATGGAAAGAGATCGACACCGCCGCCTCCGACGCCAGCATTCTGGGGGGACACGGCGGGGGCGACGGCGGCGTGATGGCCGCCTTCCTGCATGCCGTCGCGACCGGCGACCGCTCGCGCATCCTCTCGGGCCCCGACGCCACGCTCGAATCGCACATGACGGTCTTCGCCGCCGAGCAGGCGCGGCGCAAGGGGCGCGTCGTCGAGCTGGCGCGTTTCAACGGCGGAGCGGAGCGGGGGTGATCGGCTCACGACGGGGTCTGCGATGACTGCGCATCGAGAGGCGGGCAAAAGACGAACGGCGCGCCTTCTGGCGCATCGGTCTGTCGCCGGCCGGTAGAACGGGACGCCTGTCTGCCGCGACGCTCGCGGCGCAGACAGGTATCGGACCGTTCAGCGTGGGGTGCGGAAAAGAAGCGCGCGGGAGCCGGGACCGCACCACGACGGCGGCTCGGCGGGGACGCCGTCGCCCCACCTGTGCGGTGCTTCCTGTTGATCCGCTAAATCCGTAGCCGTCTCCCGAACTTGTGCACTTCCGACCTTCGCCACCTGTCTATGGATTCAGGCCCATTCTTTGCATCCCTTTGCATCCGCAGTCGTCTCCACGACGCAGGAGACCTTTCCCCCCCTGCGGTTATCTGCTAAATTAACGGCGTCATGTTGTGCCAATTGAGCGTGAAAAATCTGGCGATCGTCGAGGCCGCGCAGGTCGATTTCACCGCGGGCCTGAACGTCGTCACCGGCGAGACGGGCTCGGGCAAGTCGGTGCTGATCGGCGCGCTCAGCCTGCTGCTGGGTGAGCGGGCCGACAAAGGCGCCATCCGCGGCGGCGCGGCGGAGGCCGTGGCCGAGGCCCGCTTCGAACTGGCCCGACCCGACGCCGTCAACGCCCTCCTCGACGAGGCCGGCCTCCCTCCCTGCGAAGGGGGGCAGCTCATCATCCGCCGCGCGCTGGCGGCGGCGTCGGCCGGGCGCTGCTGGATCAACGACGCCGCCACCACGCTGCAGACGCTGCGCACGGTTGGGCAGCAGCTCGTCGACATGCACGGCCCGTACGACCACCAGTCGCTCCTCGCCGCCGATTTCCAGCTCGACCTGCTCGACGCGTTCGGCCACTGCGACAGCCGGCGCGCCGCCTACCGCGAGGCCTACGACGCCTGGCGCGCGAGCCGCCGCGAGCGGGAGACGCTCGCGGGCGACAGCGCCTCGGCCGACGAGGAGATCGACCGCCTGCAGTACGCCATCGGCGAGATCGAGGCGGCCGCCCTGACCGAAGACGACGAGGAGACGCTTGTCGCGCGCCACGCCGAGGCGGCCAACGCCGAGGCCATCCTGTCGCTCGGCGGGACCATCGGCGCGGCGCTCGATGGCGACGATGCCTCGGCGCAGCACGCGCTGGCCGTCGCGCAGCAGCGGCTGGCCGAGCTCGTCCATCTGCTCCCCGAGGCCGAGGAATGGCTCGCCGAGGCCCGTTCCGCCGCCGTGCAGGTCCAGGAACTGAGCCGCACGATCAACGACCGCCTGCAGCGCATCGAGGCCGACCCCGGCCTGATCGAACAGCTGGAAGCCCGCATGGCCACGGTCCAGAAGCTCAAGCGCAGGTTTGGTTCCACCGTATCCGATGTGCTCGCCGCCCTGGAGCGGAAAACGGCGCGCCTGCGGGAGCTGCAGTCCCGTTCCGAACGGCTGGCGGCCCTCGACGGCGAAATCGCCCGCCACGAGGCGCTTGTCCGGGAGCGGGCGGCCACGCTTTCCCGCGAGCGCCAGGGCGCCGCCGGGCGCCTGGCGCGGGCCATCACCCGCGAACTGCGGGACCTCGGTTTTGCCAAGGCCGCTTTCGAGGCCGCGCTCGCCCCGCGCGACCCCGGGCCCACCGGCGCGGACACGGTGGCCTTCCGCTTCGCGCCCAACCCCGGCGAGCCCGCCAGCGCCCTGCGCGACATCGCCTCCAGCGGCGAGATCGCCCGCGTCATGCTCGCGACCAAGTCGGTGCTGGCCGAGCACGACCGCATCCCGGTGCTGATCTTCGACGAGATCGACGCCAACGTCGGCGGCGAGATCGGGCGCGCCGTCGGGCGCAAGCTGCGCGCCCTCGCGCGGACGCACCAAGTCGTCAGCATCACCCATCTGCCGCAGGTCGCCGCCTACGGCCACTCGCACTTCGCCGTCGCCAAGCACACCCGGAACGGCCGTACCTGCGCCACCATCGCCGCGGTCGACGCCGAGCAGCGGGCCGCCGAGCTGGCCCGCATGCTGGGCGGCGCCGACCTGACCCCGCTCTCCCTGGAGCACGCCCGCGAAATGCTGCAAACCTGCCAGCAGGAGCCGACGCCCCGCCCATGAAACTACTGATCCTCGGCGCCCGCGGGCAACTGGGACGCGACTGCCAGACCGCACTCGGCGCCAGCCATGAACTCACCTGTCTCGATCTGCCCGAGATCGACATCACCTCGATCGATGCGGTGCGGCGTTGGATGCGGCGGATGACGCCGGACGCCGTCGTCAACTGCGCCGCCTACACGCGCGTCGACGAGGCCGAGCGGCAGCCCGACCTGTGCCACCGGGTCAATGCGGACGGCCCCGCCAACCTGGCGGCCTGCTGCACCGAGCACCACGCCCGGCTCATCCACATCTCGACCGACTATGTGTTCGACGGACGCCTCCCACCGGGCCGGGCCTACACGGAGGACGACCGCCCCAACCCCCTCGGCGTGTATGGCCGCACCAAGCTGGCCGGCGAGCGGCCCGTGCTGGAATGTCCGCTGGGCGCCGTGCTGCGGACCGCCTGGCTCTACGGCGCGGCGGGTCCGAACTTCCCACTGACCATGCTACGGCTCGCCCGGCGCGAACCGCGGCAGCCGATCCGCGTCGTGAACGACCAGTGGGGCACGCCGACCTGGTCGGGGCGTCTGGCGCGGCAGATCGGCCGCCTGCTGGAGGATTTCCAGCCCGGCCTCTACCACGCCACCTCGCAGGGTGCCTGCACGTGGCACGCCTTCGCCACACGCGTCCTCGCCTGCATGGAGATCCCCGCCGAAATCATTCCCATTCCCACGTCCGCCTATCCCACACCCGCTCCGCGCCCCGCCAACTCGGTGCTGGAGAACCGCAACCTCGCGCGGGCCGGACTCGAGGTGATGATCCCCTGGGAGGCTGACCTCGAAGCGTTTGCCGCCCTCTACCGCGACGAGTGGCTACGGAGAGTCCAATCAGCATGAAAACGCCCTTTCAACATCTCGCCGTGACCGGAGGCTGCGGCTTCATCGGCGCCAATTTCATCCGCTACCTGTTCGGGCAGGGCGGGTTCACCGGCCGGGTGCTCAACATCGACGCCCTGACCTATGCTGCCAATCCCGACAGCCTGGCCGATCTCGCCGAACGGGCGGGCGACCGCTATGCGTTCGCGCGCGCCGATATCACCGACGGCGCGGCCATCGCCGCCCTGCTCGACACGCACGGGATCGACGCGATCTGCCATTTCGCGGCCGAATCGCATGTCGACCGCTCGATCGTCCGCCCCGACGACTTCATCCGCACCAACATCGTCGGCACCTACACGCTGCTGCAACTGGCCCGCGAGCGCAGGGACCGCATCGTCCGCTTCCACCACGTCAGCACCGACGAAGTCTTCGGCAGCCTCGGCGCGACGGGCGCGTTCAGCGAGACGACGCCCTATAGCCCGAACAGTCCCTATTCCGCCTCCAAGGCCGCCTCCGACCATCTGGTCCGCGCCTACCACGAGAACTACGGCCTGCCGGTGACGGTCACCAACTGCTCGAACAACTACGGGCCGTACCAGTTCCCCGAGAAG
>JAAYZJ010000140.1 GCA_012514915.1 Lentisphaerota bacterium
CCGTCGCCCTTCTTGTCGGTCATTTTCCGCCCTTCCGGCACCCAGTTGTTGAAGTCGCCCGACACGGCGACCTCGCTGCCCGGTTCGGCGTTGACGCTGAAAACGACGCGGCGTGAGCGCGGCGCGGCGGTTTGGCCACGCCGCGCGGGGGTAGACTTGCTTCTCATGGTTGTTCTCCTTGATGCCTCAAACGGTGCACGGCCGGTTCGTCTCGGGACTCCGGCGCGTCCCTATCTCAATTGGCCGGCCGCGAAGTCCCAGTTGACGAGATGGTCGAGGAAGGTCTCGACAAAGGCCTGGCGGCGGTTCTGATAGTCGAGATAGTAGGCGTGCTCCCACACGTCGCAGGTCAAAAGCGCGTGCTTCCCGTGCGCGATCGGTGTGTCTGCATTGGACGTCTTAACGATCTCGACCCCGTCGCCTGCCTGTACCAGCCAAACCCATCCGCTGCCGAACTGTGCCAGGGCGGCATCGCGGAAAGCCATTCGGAAGGCCTCGAAGCTGCCGAAGCTGGCCTCGATCATCGCCAGGAGGCGGCCGCCGGGCTTGCCGCCGCCGCCCGGTTTCATGCTGGACCAGAAAAAGGTGTGGTTCCAGACCTGCGCGGCATTGTTGAACACGCCCTGCTGATCGGGTTTGCCCGCGGTGGCGAGGACGATCTGCGCGGCGGTGAGCTCCGCCAGCGGCGTGCCAGCCGTCTGCCGGACAAGGTTGTTCCAATAGCCCTGGTGGTGCTTGCCGTAATGGAAATCAAGGGTCTGCGCCGAGATATGCGGCACCAGCGCGTCGCGCGGGTAGGGGAGCGGGGGGAGCGTCGGCACGGCGGAGGTGGCGGCCCACGTGTTCATCGCTGACAGCAGGAGGACGGCGAGGTACACGCGCGTTCCCGGTTGAACCATGATCGTTTTCATGATGAATTCAGTATGAGCCCCGCCCGTCAATCTGTCAAGGCTGCGTGTACAGGACGACAGGTTTCCAGAGCCCTCCCATGCCGTAATGATCCTGTCCGTGGATGGCGAGTATGTTGTCCTCGCCGGGGCGGATGAGCGCCGTGACGTCGACGGTGAACGACTCCTGCCAGGCCAGCGGCGACAAGTGCTCGCGGGTGTGCGCGAGCTTGCCGTTGAGATAGACGTCCCCGCCGTCGTCCAGCGCGCCGATCCGCAGAATGATGCGCCGGCCTGTCTCCAAGGGGGGCGCCTGGAAGCGAATCCGATACCAATAGTCCCCGTCGTAGGGATCATAGCCTTGACGCTCGTAGAAATTCCACGTGGAGATTTCGCGCCAGCCGGAATCGTCGAGATCGGCGCGCATCCAGGCTTGCGCCACCCCCTGCCGGTCGATATCCAGCTTGAACCGCCCGTGTTCCGGCAGGATGAATAGGTCGGCGGGGGGCGGGGCGGGCACGGTCGCCATCGAGAAGGCCTCCTCCAGCAGGATGGCCGGCGTGCCCGTGCCGACGTGCGCCCCCCGCTGCGGGCTCATCGGTTCCCGGAGTTTGGCGACGTGCCCCTGGAGGCGCTGGGTCACTTCGTCCAGCAGGCTTGGCGAGCAGGTCAGGGAGAGATCGCGCTCCTTCCACAGCTCGGCAAAGGCGTCGATGGCGGCCTGTGCCTGCTGGATGGACGCGTCGGAGCGGGTATCCATCGCCCGGAAACAGGCCCGCGCCGCCCGCGCGCGGGCCGCCATCATGTCGATCGAGTCGATCAACCGGCCGAGCCGCTCGGCCTCGCGCCCCTCGACCCGGGCGCGCGCCGCGGCCAGCCGCGTCGACAACTGCACGATGAGCGCCTCGGAGAGGATCGACTGCGAGGCGCCCAGGCTGCCCAGCACGACGACCGGCATGCCGCGGACGGCCTCGTCCAGCATGCCGAGCACCTCCAGCACAAGGTCGCCCGCCGCGCCGTAGTAGGTGTCGCAGAACTCGCGCAGTAGTTCCTGGGGTTCGCGCGAGACATCCCACGCCAGACGGGCCAGCGCCCAGGTGACGATCCAGCGGTGCTCGTCGCGCCCCATGCTCTCGCAGTGGTACCAGTTGGCGCCCAGTCCGTGAAACGTGCGCATGGAGTCCAGAATCGCCAGGGGCTGCGGGGTGCCGGGGTACATCGTATAGGTGCGGATGCCGAGGTCGGCGCCGGCCGCCTGGGTAAGGCGGATGTGTTCGAGATAGGTGGCCGCGTGCGTGTTGCCGGGGTCGGCGACCGGAAGGTGGTTTCCCGTGACCTGCGCCGCGACCGCCACGATATTGGACGAGACACGCATGCCGGCCGGCGGGCGGGTCATGCTGCCATAGGGGGAATAGACCGAGATCTTGCGCGTCGGAAAGGTCGTCGCCACGCCGTCGGCGACCGCGTTGAGAAACGCCCAGACCAGCCGGTTGGGATCGTGGGGGGGGAACACATCCCCGTTGGCTTTGACGCAGCCGGGGCATTCGCAGATGCCCGCGTGATCCTCGAGTCCCAGGGGATAGGTCAGGTGTTGCGGATGGGTCTCGAAATAGGTGCGCACCGAGGCGATCGCCGTGGCGAGGTTGTCGGGGTGCGTGAAGCAGATCTGGGTGGCGCCGCCCTCGCGGCGCGCGGCCACCCCGTCGCGCCCCCAGCGCTCCGAGGCCTGGGTCACGAGCGGAAAGCGCTCGGGGGCTTCGGCGAAAACCGCGCCGCGCAGGGCGGTCCGGCGGAGGTTGTGACCCTGGAATTCCCGGCCCTGCCCGAACCCGAACGGCTGCGGCAGATGGCGCGTGGTGATGACCCGTTTGTGGTGGACCCGGTTGCGGAGCAGCCAGAGGGCATACTCCTGCAGCAGTTGCGGCTGGCGCGCGGGATCGCGGTCGAAATGCGTGTTGCGGGTGCCGCTCAAATCGAGTTCGCGCGTTCTGAATGAGGGTGAAAAGGCGCGCGCCGGGTGGTAGGACGGCAGGGGCAAAGTCGGCTGCGGGGGACAGTGCATCCCGAGTTCGCCCGGCGTGAACCAGCGTACGCCCAGGTCTTCGAGCACCTGGTAGACGCCATACAGCACGGCCAGTTCCGATTCGCCGGCAATCGTCAGCCGGTTGCCCCGTGTCTCCAGGACAAAGCGATCCTCGCGGCCGTCGGCCTGGATGTCGCCCTCGAGTCGGCGCGGTTCCAGAACCACCAGGGTTTCATCCGCGATGGGCACCTCGGCGAACAGCAGCGGCAACCTGGCCCCGGACATCCGCTCGATGTGCCCGCGCAACTCCTCGGCGGCGAAAAGGGTGGCGTGGCCGGCAACCTCGGGGAGGAGGATGCGCGCGCGTGCGCGTCCCTCGCGCACCAGATCCGCCCCCGCCGCCGGACGGGCAACCGCCGCCCAGAGTATCCCCGCCAGCAAAAATACCGATCGATGATGTAGGATGGTCATATGGGGTTTACCTTAGCAGTCAGCCTCCATCGGCGTCAATCCCCGGGGGATGGCAGGTTCATTTTGACAAGCGCGGCGATATGTAAGAAGATACATCCGTTTTTTTGGTCCATGAAAGTGCCCGGCATGGCCGGCTAGAAAGATCAACATGCTCAAAGATGCCACGATTGTCATGATGCTGGGGATGGGCACGGTGTTTCTCGTGCTCGTCTCCCTGCTCGGATTGATGACGCTCGGCGGTCGGCTCGCGCACCGCTACATCAAACCCGATGCGAAACCGCAGCCCCCGGCCGGCCAGCCGGCCGCCGATGGCGCCGCGTCGCCGGATGTGGCGGTCGCCATCGCGGCGGTCTGGGAACGGAACGGACGGCAGGAAAAAGGAACCGGGGCATGAGACGGACATGGATCGGGCGGCGCTGGGGACTGGGTGTGTGCGTGGCGCTGGCGCTGGTGGCCGGCCTGGCCTTGGCCGTCGACGGGGACGTCGCCGGAGCGGGGGCATCCACGGTGGAAGCCGTGACGGCAACGGCGGGGGCGTCCGCGCTGGACGAGGGGGTCTCGCTGCGGGAAGGCATGGACCGGATCGCCCAAACGACGGGGCTGGCCGCCTTTCTGGATGGGCAGTGGGGCGCGGCCATCATGCTGGGCATCGGTTTGCTGCTCCTCTACCTGGGCGTAGGCAAGGATTTTGAACCCCTGCTGCTGGTTCCCATCGGCTTCGGGTGCCTGCTCGTCAACGCCCCCTTCGCCGGCATGGCATCGGAACACGGGCTTCTGGGGATCATCTACAACGCCGGCATCGAGAACGATCTTCTGCCATTGCTGATCTTCATGGGCATCGGAGCGATGTCCGATTTCAGCCCGCTGCTGGGAAGCCCGCGCGTCGTGCTGCTCGGTGCGGCGGCCCAGTTCGGCGTCTTCGGCACGCTGCTCGGCGTGGTCGCCCTCAACAACCTTCCCGGGTTCGACTTCTCGCTCAAGGAGGCGAGCGCCATCGCGATCATCGGCGCGGCCGACGGCCCGACCTCGATCGTCGTCGGGCGGCGCTTCGCCCCCGACATGATGGGGTCGATCGCCGTGGCGGCCTATTCCTACATGGCCCTCGTGCCGCTCATCCAGCCGCCGATCATGCGCCTGCTGACGACCCCCCGGGAGCGGCTCATCCGCATGGGCCAGGAACGCGAGGTCACGCGCCTGGAACGCCTGCTGTTCCCGATCCTGATCCTGCTGGTCTGCATCGTCTTCCTGCCGGCCGCCGTGCCCCTGATGGGGTCGCTGGCGCTGGGCAACTTCATCCGCGAATGCGGGGCCGTCGAGCGGCTCTCGAACGCCATGCAGAACGAGATCATGAACGTCGCCACGATCCTGCTCGGACTCGGCGTCGGCATGCAGCTCGAGGCGACCAAGTTCCTGCGCCCGGCGACGCTGGGGATCATCGGCATCGGCCTGATGGCGTTCGCGCTGGGGACGGCCGGCGGCGTGATCTTCGCCAAGGTGATGAACTGGATCTCACCGCGCAACCCGATCAATCCCCTGATCGGATCGGCCGGCGTCTCCGCCTTCCCGATGGCCGCGCGTGTCTCGACGCGCCTGGCCCTCGAGTACGATCCGCAGAACGTGTTGCTGATGCACGCGATGGGCGCGAATGTCGCGGGCCAGATCGGGTCGATCGTCGCGGGCGGCGTGATTCTGGCGCTGTTCAGCTGAACCGCGCGCGCAGGTCGGCCGGCGGGCGGCAGGGGCGGCGCGTCTGCGCGTTGAGGAACGCGAGTACCGTGTGCCCCGTCGCCAGCGTCGCGCCCGCCTCGTCGAGCACCTCGTAGGCGAAGGTCATGCGGGCACCCGGCGGCTCCGTCACGCGCACGACGATCGTCAGGAGGTCGTCGTAGCGGGCCGGCTTGAGAAAGCGGAGGTCGACGGACACCACGGGCATCATCACGCCGCCGGCCTCGAGATCGCGGTAGGATCCGCCGCAGGCGCGCAGCGCCTCGGTGCGGGCCGCCTCGAAGTAGAGGATGTAGTTGCCGTGCCAGACGACTCCCATCTGGTCGGTTTCGCCGTAGCGCACGCGCAACTGGCTGCGATGTTCAAACGGAAGCATGGGCGTGATTCTCCTGAGGAAGGGCGGCACTCACGACGCCAGTCGGCGTGCCAGGCGCGGCAGCCCGGGATCGCGTGCGCCGCAGACGAGCAGGGCCGTCGCGGCCTGCGCGTCGAGGCGCAGCCGGGCCTCCGCCGTTTCGAGATCGGGGACGACCGCGGCCGACACGCCGCAGGGAGTCAAGCGGTCGACCAAATCGTGCGCATTCACATCGCGCCGTGCCGTGCCGCCCGCATCGTATACGGGAAGCACATACAGGCGATCCTGCGGCCGCAGGCTCCGGATGAACGTCGCGGCCAGCTCGTCCAGGTTGTTGCGCAGGGGCGCATACCCATGCGGGCGCCAGACACCCGCGATGCGCGGGAACACCCCGGCCACCGTCTGCCAGGCCGCCGCAAGTTTGGCGGGATTGTGGGCGTAGTCGTCGATGACGGTGGCGCCGCCGCAGACCCCCACCCGTTGCAGGCGGCGTTCGACGCCGGGAAAGCGCGCCAGGGACCGGGCGAGCGCATGCGTATCGAGCCCCAGTTCACGGGCCAGGCGGACCGCCTGCCAGGCATTGCATCCATTATGACGGCCGGGGAGCGGGATCTCAAAGGTGACGCCTTCGAAGTGAAAACCGCTGTGCCATCCCCGTGCGGGCAGCAGGGCGTCGTCGGGCGGCTGGTCCTCGATGACCGTGCCGCCAACGCGCCCGCGGAAGGCGTCGAAGACCCTGTCCGTCTCGGCGGCGTCGAAATGATCGGCCGAGCGGTTGGTGATGATGGCATGCGCGGGCGCGTACCCCAGCAGGGAACGGTCGCTCTCGTCGGCCTCGATGACCGCCCAGTCACCGCGTCCCGCCCGGACGCTGCCGATGCGCGTGCCCTGCTCGTCCCAGCCGCACACGGCGGCGCCATTGATGACCTGCGGATCGAGGCCGGCTTCCGCCAGCAGCCAGGCGAGCATCGCCGTCACGCTGCTCTTGCCGCTGGTTCCGGTGACGGCGATCAGCCGGCGTTCGGCAGTCAGGTCGGCGAGCTCGCGCGCCCGGTGGACCACGGGGACATTGTGCCGCTTGGCGGCCAGCAGATCGGGATTGCCGGGCTCGATCGCGCTGCTCACCACCAGACGCGACAGGCCGGGCCGGATGGCCGAGCCGTCCTGCGGGTAGAGCGCGACGCCCTGCCGCCGCAGACACTGGAGCGTCTCGGTCGCATCGCCCCCGTCCAGCAGTCGATCCGAACCCGACACGGTTGCACCGCCATCGAGCAGTGCCTGCGCCAGTGCACTCATGCCGACCCCGCCGATGCCCACGAGATGCACGCTGTTTTTTCCAGCCTTCATGACGCGGAGAGTATAGGACAGCATGGGGCCAATGTCCAAACGAAAGCCTTGGCGAACACGCAGCGGTGGCGCGAGTTGGATACGGCGGCAGAGGCTGCGCTTGCAACTTCCGGTCTGACGACATCCGGTTTGAACAACCTCTCGGACCGGCCTGCAATGCATGCATCATGAACGGTAACGTGATGCCGGGCCGCCGCTCGATTGCCGCCACCGTGCTGTGCGGCATGCTGGCCGCCGGGTGCAGCACGACGGCGCTGAAGGGAACGCCTTCGAGAACCTGGGCCAGGACTCGTCCATCTGCAACGTGTGCTGGCCGCCCTGCTGGCGCATGCCGTTTTGTCCAAGGCTTCCTCAGGCTGGCGGCGTGTAGGAGATCCACCGGTCTAGTCCACCTTGTGAAGGTGCACGTCCTGTTGCGGAAACGGAATGCAGATGCCTTCGGCATCGAACCGTTTCTTGATGCTTTCCTGCGTCGCAAAGAAGACGTCCCAGTAGTCGGCCGTCTTGACCCAGGGACGGACAGCCACGTTCACGCTGCTGTCTGCCAGTTCCAGCACCCCAAGGGTTGGCGCCGGCTCCTTATTGTCGCCGGTCAGCTTGCTCGTGTTGCATGCGTCGTTCAGTGGCATGCGATCCAACCGCAGAAACACTTGCGCGGGGATCACGCCATCAAGCGTAATTTGCCATAACCGAGCCGGAAGGGCAACCTCTCGATGCGACACCTC
>JAAYZJ010000141.1 GCA_012514915.1 Lentisphaerota bacterium
TCGTTCGCGTCGCTGGGGTCGGGACTGGTCCGCCTCGACGCCTTCGACTGGTTCGGCAAGGTCACGGAGCTGATGGCGACGCACAAGCCGGGAACCGTCGTCGTCACCCTGGGCGCCAACGACAACCAGACGCTCCTGAGCGACGCGGGTGCCACCGTTGCGCGCGGCTCGCCCGCCTGGAGCGAAGCCTACTCCGCCCGTCTGGCCCGGATGATGGATCTCTTCGCGGCCCAGGGGGCGCGGCGCGTGATCTGGATTCTCCTGCCCGACATGCAGCAGCCGGCCCACGACCGCTATGCCCAGCTTTTCAACCAGTTGCTGGCCGGTGCCGCCCAGGAGCGTCCCTTCGTGACCCTCTACGACCCGCGCCCGCTCCTCAGGCGCCGGACAAAGGCGGCCTACACCGCCACGCTGGTCGGTTCCTCGGGACAGATCATCCAGGTGCGGGCCGCCGACGGCATCCACCTCTCGCGCGAAGGCGCGGCGTTGCTGGCCGACGCCGTGATCAAGACCTACTGGCCTTGAAGAGACCACAGGCGGCAACGGGTCTGAGGGCGAGACGGAGACCAGCATGAGACCGATCAATCAACCGGGACGCGTGCGGCGGGCGAAAGCCTGCCGCGCCGTCTTGACGGCCGGGGCGCTGCTTGTCCTCGGCGCCGGCCCGCTCCGGGCCGAGGCCCCTTTTCTGGATGCGGTCGTCGCCCCCCTCGACCGCCAGCTCATCGACGACGCGATCGCCGAGGCCAGGACGTCGGGCGATGTCGCCGTGTCCGTCCCCAAGGCGCTGATGCACAAGGGCATGTTCCTCTTCCAGGAGGAGGACTACGCCGCCTCCATCCCCTATCTGGAGGAGGCCCTGCGCCAGGATCCGACGCTCGTCGGCGCCTGGGAGTCCCTCGGCTGGGCCTACTGGCGGACGGGACAGCGCGAGAAGACGGCGCGCCACTTCGAGGCACTCATGCGGCTGATGCCCGATCAGCCCCTCGCCCACAACATGATGGCCCAGTACGGCATTCTGACCGAGGATTGGGAGCGGGTCGACGACGGGTTCCGCAAGTCGCTCGAGCTCAACCCCGGGCAGTACGAGGTGCGCAACTGGTATGCCCAGAATCTGCTCCGCCTGGGTCGCGACCGGGAGGCGCAGGAGATTCTGGTGCAGTTGGTCAAGGAGGATCCCGGGCGTGTCGACATCATCATGGTGCTGGCGCACATCCGGTTCTTCGAGCGGAATTACGAGGAGTCGGCGCGGATGTGGCGCAGCGTCCTGGCCGAAATCCCCGAGAACACCGATGTCATCCTCTCGCTGGCCCGCACCCAGTTGGTCCTGGGCAATCTGGAGGAGGCCGACCGGCTCTGCCTCGCCGCGCTGGCGATCAAGCCCGACTGGTCCCCGGCCCTTCTCCTGCGCGCCGACATCGCCGACATCGCCGACTTGGCCGCCGCGGCGATCGACCGCCTCGAGGCCGTCATCCGCGCGACGGACGATCCCCTGCTGCGCGCCAGGCTGCGCGAGCGCCTGGCGATGCGCTGCCAGGCGATGAACAACAGGACCCCCGGGAGCGTCCCGCAATCGGTGATCCTCGGCCAGCTCGCGAAAGCGGTCGAGGAGGATCCGGGCAACGTCTTCATCCAGACCACGTACGCCGAGTATTGCCTGGTCTTCAAGCAGTACGACGAGGCGCGCAAGCGGGCCAGACTGATCCTGGAGACCTTCAACCGGCACCTCTTGCGCGCGAAGGAGATCTTTTTCGAGTGCGCGCTCGGGGAACGCCGCTACGACGAAGCCGAGCAGGTGCTCCACGACCGCTATGCCAACTACGATGGCACCGATCCCCTGCGCAACTACCACTGGGCGCGCCTGGAACTCATGCGGGGGAACTATGTCGAGGCCTTGGCCCAGCTCGACGAGATGGAGGCCAAAGCCTCCAAAGGCGCCGTGCTCACCCTGCTGTACCACGATCTCACCGAGAGCGACTGGCTGTCCGTCACCTCCGTCCGCCGCCTCTACGAGCATCTCTTCGCCCTTAAGCAGGCCGGGTTCACCTTCCTCTCGCCGACGGAGATCCCCGAGCTTCTCGGCCCGGCCGGACAGGATACGTCCGCCGCCGAACGGGTCGGACGCTGGCGCGACGAGGGGGGCGACACGGCGGCGGTTCCCCTGCCGGCCCGGCTCGTCGACTCGCTCCGCTATGCGTTCACGGGCGAGCGGAAATTCGCGCGCCGGGCCAAGCGCCGCCGCATGGAGGATCAGTGGGCGCGCCCGTCCAAGAACGTCGTGATCACCTTCGACGATGGCCTGCGCAACGCCTTCGAGCTCGGCACGCCCATCGCCGAGGATCTGGGCGTCCCCTTCGGCATGTTCGTCATCACCAAGCGGAACGATTTCCAGCCCTCGGTCGCCTCGTGGCCCCTGATGAAGGATTTCGCCGCCGGCGGCGCCTGGGTCATCGGCAGCCATCTGCACGACGCGCACGGCGACGTCCCGATCTCGAGCGAGACCAACCGCGTGGCCCGGGCGCTGCCCAACCGCGTCTGGCTGCCCGGCAAGGGGCGCATCGAGTCGATGAACGAATGGGACCAGCGGATGCGCGACAACTTCCGCCACAGCCTGAAAGTCCTCGACGAGCACCTGGGCGAGCATGCCAGCCCGGTCCACATGGTCGCCTATCCCTACGGCGACATCGGCCAGGAGAGCGTGTGCAACCTCTCGATCCTGCGCAACCCCGTGAAGACCATCCTGGCCGAGGCGGCGCGCAACTACACGCTCGGCTTCGCGCTGAACCGCAGCGGCTACACCTGCCCCGGCGAGAACAACCTCCTGGTGCGGCGGTACGAGCCGGCGTGGTTCGCCGAGGGCGCCGACGTGGTGCGGCACGCCTACGAGAACCACCCCCTCTTCCTCGCGCGCACGCTCCGCATCGAACTGGCCCAGGTGATGGGCAAGCCCCACCTCGCCGAGGAGATGCTGGAGGTTCTACGGCGCGACGGCTATCCCGAGGCGCTCATCCGCCGCATCGATTTCGCCAACCGCGCCCATTTCCGCAACCGGCCGCAGCGGACCGAGGCCGCCCTGGTCGCCGCCGAGACCGCCGCAGCCGCCGTACCGCCCCCCGCGCTGGAGCCGGCCCGCGAGGGGGCCATCGTGACCGGCGGCGAAGGAACCCCCGTCCAGGCGGCCGACGACGTCTCCTGGCACACCCCGTCCTCCCCCTCGGTCGGCGCCCATGCCTTCCATTCGCAGGCCAATGACGAATACGAAGTGGGCCGTGTCGGCGCCCGTGCGGGCATCAACCTCGGACGCGGAACCTGGCTCGGCGTCGAGGCGACCCACAGCGAGATCGAGCAGGAGCGCAAGCCGGTCCGCACGCTCGAGAATCCCGTGGACTACGACGCTGCCTACCGCTGGGAGGACTCGATGGCCAATCTCACCATCCTGCCCGGCGCCGAGGCGCAGCGCCAGGATCTCTTTCTACGGCTGAGCCACCGCTTCGAATCGGGCGCGTCGCTCTCCGCCTCGCTCGGTTTGGTGCGCATGACTTTCGACCCGCATACCGTCTGGCACGGCGATCCCGACGAGTGGTGGAGTGAGTGGGAAGGGGATTCCATCGATCTGGTCGGCGACCTCGCCTACAACTGGTATCCGTCGGAGAAAATCGGCCTGAGCGTCTTCTATGCGCACGACCTCCTGGCCGTCGCCTACCGTCCCTTCCGCAGCCACACGGTCGGTATCAACTCGCGTTGGAAGCTTTCCGACTCCTGGCTGGTCGACACCCGCGGCCAGTACGCCCTCTACGACGACGACAACGCCATGTACCAGTTCGGCGCCGACTCCTTCTGGGAGGTCCATCCCGCCTACGGGCTCTGGTTCGGCCTGCAGTACGCCATGGCGACGACCAGCGACTACAACCCCTACTACTGGACGCCCTACTGGGACCAGCGGGCCAACGCCGTGCTCCGCTATGTCGAGGCCTGGCAGGGGCGCTCGCTCAACATCGACTTCATCATCGGGCGTCAGCGCGAGGACTACCGCATGCAGGAATACAACGACTGGGCCGCGATCTACGACAGTTCGAGCGACTGGAGCAACGCCTGGGGAGTCGGCTCGACCTTCCGCCAGCGCCTGCTGCAGAACTGGGAGCTGACCCTGGATCTCCGCGCCACGTTCCTGCGGAGCTATGCCGACCACAGCTTCTACCTGAGTCTCGACCACACGTTCTAGCGCGGGTCGACTGCCATCGACGACACTCGACTGCCGTCAACCCCAGTCGGGGGGAGGCGGCCATCCTGATAATCCTGCCATCCTGTCTTACTCATCGAGCGGGACGATCCGCACCGCTTCGAGGTAGCTGTTGTAGATCTTGAAGAACCCCGAGGTCGTCCCCGCGGGCGGCACGAACTCAAGCATGCCGTCCGCCGGGACGGTCACCATCTTGATCGTCCGTCCCCCGTTCAGGAGATAGAGATTGGCCGCCTGGTAGCGGCCGTACGTCGTCCGCTTGACCGTCACGCGGTAGGGGCGGGCGTCGAGCGGAAAGGCGGCGCTCTCGGATCCGTAGGCCGTGTCGTAGACGCGCCGTCCCTGGATCGTGCGGAGGCCGGCGCCGGCGAAAGGCGACCCCCACCCGGCCAGACAATTGTCGCCCAGGGAGAAGTCGCCGTTGAGATTGACCGTCTCGCCCGGGTCGAACGGTTCGAGACGCGCCCGGCGGATTTCGAGGCCGACCGGCGCCGTCGGCGGCAGGATGACCAGCTTGGCGCGGATGGCCTGCGGATGGGCGCGGAACACGTCCTGGTAGGTGCGCCAGTCCCCGGAGAAAATCGTCTGGTGCGAGGCGGCCGAACGCCCGACCACGATGTTCGTCGCGTCGGCCTGCGCGAGTTCCCA
>JAAYZJ010000142.1 GCA_012514915.1 Lentisphaerota bacterium
GAGGCGCTCCTGCGGGCCAGCAAGCTCTCCGTCAAGGGCTTCCAGAAGAACGCCCATCCCAACGGCGGCTTCGGCTACACCGGCCCTGGCCGCGGCGGCCTCAGCTCCGTGGGGGTGCTGTGCATGCAGTTCCACAACGCCGGCAACTATCCCGAAGCCAAAAGCACACTTGAGATGATGAAAGCCTGGAAACCGATCTGGGTGGGCAGCACGCCGCAGTTGCGCCTGGGCAAGGACGAGAAGGCGCCCAACGCCAGCGCGCCGGGCGTCGCGCCGGGCGGCAGCACCCAGTACTACTACTACTACGCCACCCAGGCGAAATTCCAGGCCGGCGGATCGGAGTGGAAGAAGTGGAACGAGGAGATGTGGCCCGAGTACGTCAAGGCCCAGCTCGTCGAGCCGAAGGCGATCGCCGATCCGCAGGGGGTCATGCAGGACATCGGCTGGTGGGAGAACGCCGACAACCACAGCGACCGTCCCGTCATGGACACCTGCCTCGCCTCGCTGCAGCTCATGGTCTACTACCGCTACCTGCCGACGTTCAAGGCGGTCAACATCCCCGAGGAAGTCGTCGCGACTTCCACCGACAGCCCCGACATCCAGGTTGACATCAACCTGTGAGGGCTGCGCCGCTCCGTCCGCGGCTTGCCGTGCGCGGCCCGGGGAGGGGCGCTGCCGGGCATGGCCGCGGCAAGACCTGCCCTGCTGTGGCATGCTGCCATGTCCGACATTCATGATTTTTACCGGTCGATCCGCGAGACGGGGGCGTACGCGACGCCGCCCGCTCTGGGCCCCCGCCGCCCCATGCGCGGCGGCCTGGCGGCGGCGCTCCGGTTCTACGTGGGTGCGCTGGGCGGTGTGGTGGCGCAGGGCACACGGACGATCCGCCGGAATACGTTCGGCGTCAATACGCTGGGAGAACTGGCCTGGCGCCTGATGCATGCAGCGGAATGCATGGGAACCGAGGTTTCGTTCGAAGGCTTCGCCGCGATGCGGGGGATCGACCAGCAGCCGGCGGTGATCGTCGCGAACCACATGAGCCTGGTCGAGACGATGATGCTCCCCGCCGGGGTTTTCGGCAACGGCCCCATGGTGATCGTCGCCAAGCGCAGCCTGACGCGCTACCCCTGGTTCGGACGCATCCTCGAAGCCTCGCGCCCGATCCTCGTCAACCGCCGGAACCCGCGGCAGGATCTGGCCGATGTGCTTGAGCAGGGCGCGCAGCGCCTCCGGGAGGGCTGCTCGGTGCTCCTCTTTCCGCAGGGCACCCGTCTGCCGGTGTTCGATCCGCAACGTTTTAACTCCCTCGGGGTCAAACTGGCCAAGCGGGCGGGCGTGCCGCTGATCCCCGTGGCCTGCAAGACCGATTTTGCCAAGCCGGGCCGCGTGCTGCGCGATTTCGGCCCCATCGACCCCTCGCGGCCGATCCGCTTCGCCGCCGGGCCCCGCCTCGACAGCTCGCTGCCGCAGCGCGACTTGCAGGAGGCCTGCACGCGGCACATCGTCGCCTGCCTGACACACTGGAACATGCCGGTCGTCTCCGCGGCGGCCGCGGCGCCGGAGACCGCCTGACATGAACGAGTCCGCCGCATCGCCCACGCTCACCCCCGACCTGCAGGCCAGCCTGCTGTGCGACGACGTTCGCCAGGAGCGCAACGGCAAGTTCATCCTGATCGGCATTTTCGAGGGCCTCATCGTGCCGGCTTTCCCCGCCGTCTTCCACCGCCTCTGCCTCGTGAACCGCTGGTGCTGCGGCGAGGGCGAGTTCCATCAGATCACCCGCATGGTCTCGAACGACGGCGCCACCCGGATCATCGAGGGCGGCCCGGTGCCGGTCCGGCTGAAGGATGTCAACCAGGTCGTCACGTCGGTCGAGTACTTTGTCAACCTGAAGATCCCCGGGCCGGGCGCCTACTGGATCGAGATTCTGCTGGATCAGCAGCTCAAGCTGCGCTATCCGCTGCACGTGAGGAAACAACATGAACCTGCTTGAAGAAGGCACCACCCTGACCCTCGATTTCGGCAAACTGGCCAAGGTCGCCGCGCGCTGCCCCGACGTGATTCCCGTTGCTGTCCAGCACGCCGACACGCACGAACTCATCCTCGTGGCCTACACGAACGAAAAGGCGATGCGCCAGACCTTCGCCACCCGGACGCTCGTCCTGTGGAGCACGTCGCGCAACGAGCTGTGGGAGAAGGGCAAGAGCTCGGGCGAGACGTTCGAGGTGCTCGAGGCGCGCGTCAACTGCGAGCAGAACTCGCTGCTCTACCTCGTCCGTCCGCGCCGGGGCGCCATCTGCCACACGAAGAACGCCCGGGGCGAGCCGCGCAACTGCTACTACCGGCGTATCAATCTGGACACCCTGGCGCTCGAGAATCTCGACCCCTGAACATGCGCTACCGCTGCCCATACTGCCGGGCGGAGTTGAGCGCACCGCCGCGCGACGGGCATTGCGGCGCCTGCGGCCGGGTCATGCGCGTCCCCACGCCGACCTCGGCCGCGGAGCGGGCGGCGCGCCGGCGTCAGCGCGAACGGATCCTCCTGCAGGCTGAACGGCAGCGGCTGCAGATCCACGCGGCCCCTTCGGCCCGCGCCCTCTACTCGCCCAAAGTCCTGTTCGCCGTCATGCTGGTGTTCGCGGTCGTCGGCGGGACGCTGGTGCGCCGCGCCAAACCGCTGGCCAGGGCCAGGCCGCGTCTGCCGCACCAGGTCGCCCTGCAGCACCTCGACACGCTCGCGACGGCGTTGGGCCGCTACCGGTTCCACACCGGCGCGTATCCCGCCACCACGCCCGGCCTGCGCGCACTGCTCAACCCCGACGGGATGCCGGGCTGGAACGGCCCCTACATCAACCAGCTCCGCCCGGACCCCTGGGGGACGCCGTTCCACTACGCGCGGCAGGCGGACGGTGCCGTGCAACTCTTCGCCTGCGGCCCCGACAAGCGGCCCGGCACGCCCGATGATCTCCGCCCCGATCCGGCCGCCTTCGACCCCGGTACGGAGTGGACCAACGGCTGGGTGCGCGCCATCCACCGCCAGCCGGGCGCCCTGATCATGCGCCGGGAATGGGCCGCGCCCGCCGCAGGCGGCACGCCTTAGGCACCCCCCGGCGAAGCGGTTGCCTGGCCGGCGAGCGTCCACCATGCGCCACCTGTACCTCCACATCCCCTTTTGCGCCGGCAAGTGCTTCTACTGCGGGTTCTACTCGGTGGAGCGCGGGCCCGCGGATCGTATTGACTACGCCGCGCTCCTCTGCCGCGAATATGACGGGTTGGCCCCCCGGCTCGGCCGCCCGCGCCTGGAGACGATCTACACGGGGGGCGGCACGCCCGGTCTGCTCGGCGCGCCGGGTTTCCGGCGGCTGGCGGGCGAGCTGCGCGCGCGCGGCCTGCTGGAGGGGATCGCGGAGTGGACCGTCGAGCTCAACCCCGCATCGTCGGGCGAGGACCTGCTGGCCGAACTGCGCGCTGTGGGTGTCAACCGGATCAGCCTGGGGGCGCAGAGTTTCGACGCGGCGACGCTGGCGCGCCTGGGGCGGTGGCACGATGCCGACGACATCGCGCGGGCCGTGGCGCGTGTGCGGCAGGCGGGGTTCGACCATGTCGGGCTCGACCTGATTGCCGGGCTGCCCGGCGTGACGGACGCGTTGTGGCGCGAGACGCTCGCGCGCGCCGTCGACACGGGGAGCGAGCACCTTTCCGTGTACGGCCTGGGCGTCGAACCCGGCACGGCGCTGCATGCCCAGGTTGCCGGCGGCCAGCAGCTCCCCGATGCCGACGCGCAGCTCGACGCGCTCGCCCTGGCGGAGCAGCTCCTGACGGCGCAGGGGTTCGAGCGGTACGAAATCTCCAACTACGCCCGTCCCGGCCGTGCCTGCCGGCACAACCTGGCCGTCTGGCGCGGCGCCGACTACCTCGGGCTCGGACCGGCCGCCGCCTCGCGCATCGGCCGCCGTCGCTGGACCAACCGCCCCGATCTCGACGCCTGGCTCGCCGCGGTCCGCCAGGGGGAACCGCCGCCGCGCGCCAGCGAGGATCTCTGGACCGACGAGGAGGACGCCGTCGAGCGTCTCGTGTTCGCCCTGCGGCTGAACGGGGGGATCGACCCGGCCGATCTGGCGCGACGCGTCCCGGCGCTGGCCGGCCGGGCGCGCGACTGGGAGGCGCGCCTTGCGCGCCTCGCGTCGCGGGGAATAACCGAACGTCCCCCGGGCGCCGCTTCGCACTGGCGTCTGACGGCCCGCGGACGCGAGGTCGCCGATGCCGTCATCGCGGACCTGCTGTAGCAGTCGCCACATCCGTGGAGGCTGTGGGCGTCGAGCAACTGCCGCGCCTTCGCTTGGGTGGCCACCTTGACCGTCGGCAGCCGATTCCACGTAAGCGTCTCACGAGCCCCACCAGGGTGAAAAGCCCTGCGGGGTGAGCCGCGCGGCTACTGCAGGATCAGCAGCGTGCCGCCGGGCAGTCGGCCTTCGTAGGCACCGATGTCGACCAGTTTGTTGAGGACGCACCGGCAGAGCCATACCCCGTACTGGTGTTGTTGTTCGCGATGATGCAGGATTCGACAACAGCCGCACCCGACATAGAGATTCCACACCCTCTGGTGC
>JAAYZJ010000143.1 GCA_012514915.1 Lentisphaerota bacterium
AAGGCTTGGTTCTTCGCTGACGACGGGGCTAAAGCCCCTGCCTCACTTCCGCCTGAAGGCGGAACTCCGACGCGTGGATATTGGGCGCACCTGCTGGGTCGGAGTACCGGCTTT
The DNA here is from genome assembly GCA_012514915.1 of Lentisphaerota bacterium. Taxonomy (GTDB): domain Bacteria; phylum Verrucomicrobiota; class Kiritimatiellia; order RFP12; family JAAYLN01; genus JAAYLN01. The sequence goes on from JAAYZJ010000143.1 coordinate 115, forward strand.
AGCCGGAAGCCAGAGAGGGCCTTCAGGCCCGGGTACGGTGGGATGGGGCCGGTACACGGGGCTAAAGCCCCTGCCTCACTTCCGCACGAAGAAAGTCGAGGACGAGGACGAGGACGATGGAACTGGCAATTCTGGCGTGGCCAGTGGAACGGGGCGCGACAGAACCGCTCGCCTTCCGCTCACACCCGCTCCGTCCGCCGGCAGCCCGCCAGCAGGCCGCAGGCGGCGCCGATGTCGGCGCCGCCGCTGTAGCGGCGCGCGACGGGCGCCCGCACCCAGCGCCGCAGGGCGTCGTGGAAAGTCTGCCGCTCGGCCTCGTCTGGCGCCACAAAATGGCCGTCGGGGTCGTTCACGTCGATCAGATCGATCCGCGCCGGCAGGTCGCCGAGCCACTCGGCCAGCTGGCGGGCGTCGTCGGGGCGCGTGTTGAAGCCGGCGATCAGTGTCCAGGCCAGCGAGACCCGCTCGCCGCTCGCGGCGCAGTAATCTCCCAGTGCGGCGCGCAGCTCGGGCAGGGGGTAGGCCGCTTCCGCCGGCATCACCCGGCGGCGCCGCGCGGCATCGGCCGAGGTCAGCGAGACGACGAGCCGGTAGGGCTGCCGCTCGGCGGTGAAACGCCGGATGGCCGGGACCACCCCGACCGTCGAGAAGGAGATCGCCCGCGCCGCGATGGCCAGGCCCGACGGTTCGGAGAGGATCTGTGCCGCTGTCAGGGCCGCCTCGTAGTTCAGGAAGGCTTCGCCCATGCCCATGAAGACGACGCCGCGCACGGGGCTGGCGGCGGCCTGCGCGACGCCGACGACCTGGTCGGCGATCTCCCAGGCGGCCAGATCGCGCCGCCACCCCAGGCGCCCCGTGCGGCAGAAGACGCAGCCCATGCCGCAGCCGGCCTGGCTGCTGACGCACGCCACGGTTCGCGCCCGCGGGGTGCCGCGGTACAACGGGATGCCGACGCTCTCGAACACGTCCGGCCCGTCGCCACGCAGCAGCAGCCGCGTAAAGCCGTCACGCGGCGAGACGGCCTGTTCGAGGCGCTCGAGCGACGGGATGTGCGACGCCGCGGCGACCCGCTGCAGCAGGGTGGCTGAAAGATCGCTGCGGTCGAAGGGGAGGGTGCCGCGGCGCCAGACCGAAGCCTGGATGCGCCGCGCCAGGCTCGGCGTCACCCCCAGCGGCGCGAGTGCCCGGTGCAGGGCCTCGGACGTATAGTTCTTGAGATTGACCGGAGCCGCCATGACGGGGCATTATGCGGGGGAGTGGTTGAAGCGTCAAGGTAAGTTCGGCAGATGATTTCGGCTCATGCGGAGGCGCCGGCGGGGCGGCGGTGCTTGTCCTTGCGCGAGATCCCAACCTTCAACGAACGCACGTACGCAACCCGCGTCATCGAT
>JAAYZJ010000144.1 GCA_012514915.1 Lentisphaerota bacterium
GGATTTGCTCACGTGAAATGCGAACTTTGCCAGAATGCGGAATCGGAAACCGCCATCAAGATGACGGTCGACGGCGAATCGCGCGACCTGTTCGTCTGCCGGAACTGCGCCTCGCGGCAAGCCCGGGCCGACGCCGCCCCGGCCGGGGTGCTGGTCGAAATCCTGTTCCGCACGGCGTTTCCACCGGACGACGGCGCGGCGCCTGCCCCCCCGACCGCTTCCCATGCCTGCCCCTCCTGCGGCATGACGCACCGCGAGTTCCGCAAGCGTTCCTGGCTGGGGTGCGCGGGCTGCTACGATCATTTCGCGCAGGCGCTGGCCCCGCTTTTGCGCGACATGCATCGCGGGGCGCGCCATGTCGGCAAGGTTCCGCGGCGCGCGCTGGCCGCGGCCAGGCGCGAGCAACTCGAGACCGAGCTGTCGCAGGCGGTGGCCCATCAGCAGTATGAGCAGGCGGCCCGCTTGCGCGACGCCATCGCCCGGCTGGTTCCGGACGAGACCTCCCCCGGGGAGCCCCATGCGTAAGCTGCTCCAGCAACGGCGCCGGGGGGCCGCGCGGGTCGCTCCGGGCGAGGCCATCGCCCTGAGCTGCCGCATCCGCCTGGCCCGCAACATCGAGGGGCTCCGTTTTCACGACTGGAACGACGAAGCGGGGCACATGGCCGTGGTGGACCGCCTGGTCGAGGCCATACGCGGCACGGGATGCCTGCCGATCGCCCGGCTGATCGGCGGGCGCGACGCCCCGGCCGACGCCGAGGAATGGAGCCTGCTGCACGAGGCGCACCTCGTCAGCAAGGATTTGCTCGACCGCGGACGGGGGGGCGCGCTGATTCAGAGTACGGATCCCGGCGTCAGCATCATGTTGAACGAGGAGGACCACCTGCGCATCCAGGTGATCCGCCCGGGGATGGATCTGCGTGCGGCGTGGGCCGTCGCCGACCAGCTCGACACGCGGCTCGAGGCCGTGCTGCCCTACGCCTTCTCGCCCCGCCTCGGCTACCTGACGGCCTGCCCCAGCAATGTGGGCACCGGCCTGCGCGCCAGTGTGATGGTCCACCTCCTCGGCCTGCGTCTGAGCGAGGATCTCGAGGCCGTGCTGCGCGCCCTGGACGCGCTGCACGTGACGGTGCGCGGCGTCTACGGCGAGGGCACCGAGGCGGCCGGGCATCTGTTCCAGATTTCCAACCAGGGCACCCTGGGCCAGCGCGAACACGAAGTGGTCGACACGCTGCTTCAGCAGGTGGAGGAGGTGATCCGCCAGGAGCAGGCCGCCCGCCTGCGCCTGATGCGGGATTCCCCCGTCCTGCTGCAGGACTGCGTGGCGCGCGCCCTCGCCCTGCTGCAGCATGCACGCATGATCCCGTCCGACGAATCGATGGACTACCTATCCGCCCTCCGCCTCGGCGTGCAGACGGGCATGTTGAATAACCTGACCATCCGTCGCATCGACGAGCTGATGATCGCCACCCAGCCCGCCCACCTGCTGGCCACGCTTCACGAGACTGCGGCGGAGTCCGGCCAGCGTGACGCCCTGCGGGCCGCCTGGCTGAGCGAGAAACTCGCCCCCGTATCCCTGTCTGTCTAACCCCCCCGGGTTTTCAAACCATGCAAAATCTCACGCCACGCGCCCAGCAGGCCATCCGGCTAGCCGCCAAGGAAGCCGAACGTTTCAACCACCCCTATATCGGCACCGAGCACCTGCTCCTCGGGCTCGTCGCCCTGGGCGAGGGCGTGGCGGTCGAGGTTCTGGAGGGGATGGGGCTGTCGCTGGACGACATCCGCCTGGCCGTCGAGAAAGTGGTCGGACATGGCGAGGGGCAAACCCAGGTCGCTGGCGCGCGGGCCTACACGCCGCGGACCAAGAAGGTGTTCCAGCTCGCCCTGGCCGAAGCGCACGCCATGCAACAGGAACTGGTCGGCACCGAGCACCTGCTGCTCGCGCTGCTGCGCGAGGCCGAGGGGGTGGCCGCCCAGGTGCTGCTCGGGTTGAACATCAGCCTGGAAGACGCGCAGGAGGCCGTCCGGAAGTTTCTCTTCGATAATTTCGACGACGACGAGGCCGGTGTGCCGGACGACGACGACGCGGCGATGGGAACGGCCGACGAGCCGCCCTCCCCCGAGGCCGGTCCGGCCGGCGGCGCGCCGGAGCCCCGGCGCGCCAAGGCGCCGGGGAACACCCCGGCCCTGACCGCCTTCGGCCGCGATCTCGTCGAGCTGGCCAGGCGGAATGTGCTCGACCCGGTCATCGGCCGCCAGGCGGAACTCGAACGGGTCGTCCAGATTCTCTGCCGGCGCACGAAGAACAACGCGGTCCTGCTGGGCGAGGCCGGCGTCGGCAAGACCGCCGTGGTGGAGGGGCTGGCCCAGGCGATCGCCCAGGGCGACGTCCCCGAGCGGCTGCGCGACCGTCGCGTCGTCGCCCTCGACATGGCCCTGCTGGTGGCCGGAACCAAGTACCGTGGCCAGTTCGAGGAACGGATCAAGGCCATTATGGAGGAGGTTCGGCGCTGCGGCAACATCATCCTCTTTCTCGACGAGCTGCACACCATCGTCGGGGCGGGCAGCGCCGAGGGGACCATGGATGCCGCCAACATCATTAAGCCGGCGCTGGCGCGGGGCGAACTGCAGTGCGTGGGGGCCACCACGCTGACCGAATACCGCAAGTACATCGAGAAGGACGCCGCGCTGGAGCGGCGCTTCCAGACGGTTCAGATCGAGGAGCCGGAGGTCGACGAGGCGATCCGCATCCTGCACGGCATCAGCGACCGCTACGCCAAGCACCACGGCGTCGTGTACACGGACGGCGCGATCGAGGCGGCGGTCCGCCTGACGGCCCGTTACCAGCCGGGGCGCTACCTGCCCGACAAGGCGATCGATGCGATGGACGAGGCGGGCGCGCGCGCCCGCATCCGCAGCAGCATCCGCCCCCCCGACATCCGCCAGCAGGAGGCGCGCATCCGCGAGCTCGCCCGGCTGAAGGAAGAGGCCATCCGCGGGCAGCGTTTCGAGCAGGCGGCCCAGCACCGGGACGAGGAGCGGAAGGCCCGGGAGTCGCTCGACGCCTTTGTCAAGAACTGGCGGCAGGAGAACAGCGCGAAGCCCCTGACGGTCACGTCGGAAGACATCGCCGCAACCGTGGCGCACATCGCCGGCGTGCCGCTCGAACGGATGAGCCAGAACGAACTGGCCCGCCTGCTCGACCTGGAGCAGGAGCTCGGTCGCGCGGTGGTCGGCCAGCCCGTGGCCATCCAAGCGGTGGCGCGGGCGCTGCGCCGCTCGCGGGCCAACCTCAAGGATCCACGGCGTCCAATCGGCTCGTTTCTCTTCCTCGGGCCGACCGGGGTTGGCAAGACCCTGCTGGCCAAGGTCTTGTCGGCGCGCATGTTCGGCGACGCGAAGGCGCTGATCCAGATCGACATGTCGGAATACATGGAAAAGTTCACCTCCTCGCGCCTGATCGGCTCCCCGCCCGGCTACGTGGGCCACGACGAGGGTGGGCAGTTGACGGAGCGCGTGCGGCGACGCCCCTACAGCGTGGTGCTCTTCGACGAGGTCGAGAAGGCCCATCCCGACGTCATGCACATGATGCTGCAGATCCTCGAGGAGGGGCGGCTCACCGATTCGCTGGGACGACAGGTGGACTTCCGCAACACCGTCGTGATCCTGACCTCCAACCTGGGCTTCGACTTCAACCGGCGCGGACGGGGCCTGGGCTTCGCCTCCGACGAGGCGCAACAGGACTACACCCGTCTGAAGAACCAGTTGATGAACGAGGCGCGCCTGGCCTTCAAGCCCGAGCTCCTCAACCGCTTCGACGACATTATCGTGTTCAAGCAACTGGAGCGGCCCGATATCGAGCAGATCGTGGCGATCGAGATCGGGCAGGTGACCGCACGCCTGGAAAGCCGCGGCATCACCGTCTCGCTCGATCCCGCCGCTCTGGCGTTCCTGATCGACAAGGGGTACGCGCCGGAACTGGGGGCGCGCCCCCTGCGCCGCGCGATCGAGCAGCATCTCGAGGACCCGCTGGCCGAGGCGCTGCTGCATGGCGCCATCGCCGACAACCACGCGCTGCTGGTCACGGTGGACGGCGACAAACTGGTCTTCCGCGCCGCCACCGAGCCGGCCGCTGCGGAGGCGCCTCCCCCTCCGGCGGAGGCCGTTGCCGAGCCATCATCCGAGCCGCCGTCCGAGCCCGAACCGCCACCCACGAAGCGCCGGACGCGTTCCAAAAAGAGCGAGTAGCGCCTGGGTATCGGTTGGAAGCTGTGAAAAAAAGGGGGTGCGGTTGTCGCCGCGCCCCCCAGTGGTCAAGAATACGCCGTTTTCCTTGCGTTTTGGAGGGTCGGGCTCCGTCCCGACCGTCGGCAGGCACGTATTTTTTTTGACTGCGCGCGACTCCGCGCGCTTTCTCTCGCGGAGCCTGCTCCGCGGGTGACGTCCCTTCGTGCTGCCCCATCGCCCCGTACCCGAACTGGTTTTGACCGCCGCAGGCGGCGGGAAGCGCGCGCGGGCAGTCAAAAAGGCGCGCTGGGAGACGTTTAAGCTGGTCGTTTAAATGTGCCGTTGAAGAAGGGGTTTAAGAGGGCGATTAAGACCAGCGCGCGCAGGCAAATGCCCTTCCGCGTCCGCTCAGCCGTCTTCCGCCGCGGGCATGCAGGGGCGGATATGCCAGATTTCCTGGGCGTATTCGCGAATCGTGCGGTCGGATGAGAACCGTCCGGCACGCGCCACGTTCAGCAGCGCCATCCGATCCCATGCCACCGGATCCTGGTAGAGCTTGCCGACCCGCTCCTGCGTCTCGATGTAGCTGCGCAGATCGGCCAGCAGCATGTAGTGGTCACCGGCGTCCAGCAGCGCCCGTACGATCGGGTCGAACAGCCCCGGCCGCAGCAGGGAAAAGACATTCTGTTTGATGCGGTCGACCGCCAGGCGGATTTCGTCGTCGCCGTGGTAGATTTGATGCGGCGAGTAGCTCGCGCGGCGCGCGGCGACCTCCTCGGCCAGCATGCCGAAGATGAAGATATTCTCCGAACCGACCTCCTCGAGGATTTCGACATTGGCGCCGTCGAGCGTCCCGATCGTCAAGGCCCCGTTCAGCATCAGCTTCATGTTGCCGGTTCCCGACGCCTCCGTGCCGGCCAGCGAGATCTGTTCGCTCAGGTTGGCCGCGGGAATGATCCGCTCGGCCAGTGAGACGCGGTAGTCCGGCAGGAAGACCACCTTGATGAACCGGCTGACCACGGGATGGTCGTTGACCACCGCGGCGACGCCATGGATGAACTGGATGATCAGCTTCGCCATGACATAGCCCGGAGCCGCCTTGGCGGCGAAGATGAAGGTGCGCGGCGTCAGGTCGCGGCGCGGATCGGCCAGGATCCGGTTGTACAGGACGATGATGTAGAGCGCCAGCAGCAACTGGCGCTTGTATTCGTGCAGCCGCTTCACCTGCACGTCGAACAGCGACAGGGGGTTGACGGCGATCTTGAGCTCGCGCCGGATGACGCCCGCCAGCACTTCCTTGTTCGCCTGCTTGATCGCGCGAAACCGCTCCAGAAAGGCGGTGTCGTTCAGAAGGGGCTCGAGCTTGCGCAGTTCGTCCAGGCTGCGGATCCAGCCGTCGCCGATCGCCGCCGTGATCAGGCCGGCCAATTCCGGATTGGCCTTCAGCAGCCAGCGGCGCTGGGTCACGCCGTTGGTCTTGTTGGAGAACTTGCCGGGCCAATATTCGGAGAAGTCCCGGAAAATCTGCTCCGTAAGGATCTTGGTGTGCAGCGCCGCGACCCCGTTGACCGAACAGGATCCCACGATGGCCAGGTTCGCCATGCGCACCTGCCGGCCGTGATGCTCGTCGATCAGGCTCATCCGCTGCAGCCGGGCGATGTCGCCGGGGTACCGCGCGGCGATGTCGCGCAGGAAACGTCCGTTGATCTCGTAGATGATCTGCATGTGCCGCGGCAGGACGCGTTCCATCAGCGGCACGCCCCAGTGCTCGAGCGCCTCGGGCAGCACGGTGTGGTTCGTGTAGCCGATACAGGCCTGCGTGATGCCCCACGCTTGCTCCCAGTCGAGCATCTCGCGGTCGATCAGGATGCGCATCAACTCGGGCACGACCAGGGCCGGATGCGTGTCGTTGAGCTGGATGAAGACCCGCTCGGGTAGTCGGGTGAACGACAGCCCGTCGCAGCGGAACCGGCGCAGGATGTCCTGGATCGAGCACGAGACGAAGAAATACTGCTGCCGCAGCCGCAGCTCCTTGCCCTGCAGCACGTTGTCGTTGGGGTAGAGCACCTTGGTCAGGTTCTCGGCCAGAACCTTGTTCTCGACCGCCTCGACGTAGGATCCCTTGTTGAAATCCTCCAGGTCGAACGCGTCCGTGGCCTGGGCCTGCCAGAGGCGCAGCGTGTTGACCGACTCCCCGCCGTAGCCGACGACCGGGACATCGTAGGGCACGCCCTTGACGGGGTGGGTATCCACCCAGCGCCAATGCACCGACCCGTTGATCGACGCGACCTCGACACGCCCCTCGAAGTTCACTTCGCATGCGTATTCGGGACGGGCGATCTCCCAGACATACCCCTGGTCGAGCCAGTGGTCGGGTTCCTCGACCTGCGCGCCATCCTTGATCCGCTGCTTGAAAATGCCGTAGTCGTAGCGCAGGCCATAGCCGATCGCCGGCAGGTTGAGCGTGGCCAGCGAATCGAGAAAACAGGCCGCCAGCCGCCCCAGACCGCCGTTGCCGAGCCCCGCGTCCGTCTCGTAGCTGCAGAGCGTCTCCCAGTCGATGTGGAGTTCCGCCAGGGCCTCGCGGCAGAGCGGCTCCATCTGCATGTTGATGATGTTGTTGGCCAGCAGCCGGCCCATCAGAAACTCGAGCGAGAGATAGTAGACGCGCTTGACGTCGTTGCGGTGGTGGCTCTCCTGCGTCTGGATCCAGCGTTCCACCATCCGGTCGCGCACCGACTGAGCCAGCGCGTGGTACCGGTCGCGGTCGGTCGCGCTGAACTGGTCCTTGGCCAGCGAGTAGCGCAGGTGAAAGTTGAAATCCTCGCGGAAACTGTCGGCGGTCATCTGTACGCGGCCGTCCGTTTGGCGCTCGTTGTTAATTTTATTCATCGCGACGCTTACCTGGGCTGGGTCAATCGTGTCAGCATAGCAGAACGGCAAACCGGCGTCATGGTGAATCGCGCCGCCAAGTGTAATCGGCTAGCGACAGGGGGATGCGATGAGGGCGCATCGAGATGTGGGCAAAACGTGAAAGGCTTGGTTCTTCGCTGACGACGGGGCTAAAGCCCCTGCCTCACTTCCGCCTGAAGGCGGAACTCCGACGCGTGGATATTGGGCGCAC
>JAAYZJ010000145.1 GCA_012514915.1 Lentisphaerota bacterium
CGGCCCAGATCGACCGGATGTACCCCGGCATCCCCCACGACCTTTTCCGCGTCCACGACTGGCGCGAGGGGGTCGAAACCCTCGGCCGCGTCCCGGCAGACTATGTGCGCGAGGTCTCGGAGGGCGCCGTCGACTACGATTGGCCGGCCCAGATCGACCGGCTGCTGCTCGAGGACGGCATTGACCTGATCCTCTCGCTCGGCCAGGTCGTGCCGCACGAGGTCGTCGGCATGGCCAACCACAACAAGAACATCTTCGTCGGCACAGGCGGCCCGGAAGGGATCAACAAGAGCCACTACCTCGGCGCCGCCTACGGCATGGAGCGGATCATGGGGCGCGCCGACACCCCCGTGCGCCGGCTCTTCGACTACGCCTCGGACCATTTCGCCCGCCACCTGCCGATCATCTACTGCCAGACGGTCGTGGGCGCCGACGCGGAGGGGCGCATGGTCACCCGCGGGCTCTTCGTCGGCGACGATGCCGAATGCTTCCGCCGCGCGGCCGCCCTCTCACTCGAGGTCAACTTCCATCTGCTCGACCAGCCGCTGGATCGCGTGGTCGTCTACCTCGACCCCGAGGAGTTCAAGAGCACCTGGCTGGGCAACAAGAGCATCTACCGCACGCGGATGGCCATCGCCGACGGCGGCGAGCTGATCGTGCTGGCACCGGGCGTCAAGGAGTTCGGCGAGGACGCCGAGATCGACCGGCTGATCCGGCGCTACGGCTACAAGGGGACGCCCGCCACGCAGGAGGCGGTTCGCACGCAGCCCGAGATGGCCGCCAACCTGAGCGCGGCGGCCCATCTGATCCACGGCTCGTCCGAGGGGCGCTTCTCGATCACCTACGCGCCGGGGCACCTGACCCGCCAGGAGGTCGAGCAGGCCGGGTTCCGCCACGGCGACCTGGCCGCCCTGCTCAAGCGCTACGACATCACCCGCCTGCGCGACGGCATGAACCGCCTGCCGGACGGCGAAACCTTCTACTACATTTCAAACCCCGCTGTCGGCCTCTGGGCGTACCGCGGCCGGTTTGCCTGACCGCGCGGCGACGCGCACCCCCCACGAAAGAGAGACCCGCATGAACGTTCCCTTCCACGTCGACCTCAAGAACAAAGTCGCCGTCGTTACCGGCGGCGGCGGCATCCTCTGCAGCGTCATGGCCGAGGCGCTGGCCGCCTGCGGCGCCCGCGTGGCGGTGCTCGACCTGCGCAAGCCCGCCGCCGACAAGGTGGCGGAGGCGATCCGCGCCCAGGGCGGCGAGGCCCTCGGGTTCGAGTGCAATGTCCTCGATCTGGCCAGCATCAAGGCCGCCAACACGGCGATCGAGACGGCCTTCGGCCCCGTCGACATCCTGGTCAACGGCGCCGGCGGCAACCATCCCAAGGGGACGACGACCCGCGAGCAACTGAAGAAGGAGGATCTCGGCCACCAGGCCGAGGGCTTCGTCTCGTTCTTCGACCTCGATCCGGCGGGCATCCAGTTCGTCTTCAACCTGAATTTCCTCGGCACGCTGCTGCCGACGCAGGTCTTCACCCGCGCGATGGCGGCCGGACAGGGCGGCGTCGTGATCAACGTCTCGTCGATGAACGCCTTCAAGCCGTTGACAAAGATCCCCGCCTACAGCGCCGCCAAGGCGGCGGTCAGCAACTTCACCCAGTGGCTCGCAGTGCATCTGGCCCCCGTGAAGGTTCGCGTCAATGCGATCGCCCCGGGATTCTTCCTGACCGACCAGAACCGCGCGCTGCTCACCCAGGCCGACGGCTCGCTCACCGCGCGCGGCAACACCATCCAGGCGCACACCCCGATGGGCAAGTTCGGCGATCCCTCGGATCTCGTGGGTGCGCTCCTCTGGCTGGTCTCCGACCAGGCGGCCGGATTCGTCACGGGCACGGTCATTCCGATCGACGGCGGCTTCTCCGCCTTCAGCGGCGTGTAGCCGCGGGCTGCCCGCCTCCCCCCCTGCATCAATCATGATCCCCCGGGATCGCACACAAAGGACAATAGGCATGAACAATCCAAAGGCCGACATCGGCGTCGTGGGACTCGCCGTCATGGGCGAGAACCTGATTCTCAACATGGAAAGCAAGGGTTTCACCGTCGCCTGCTACAACCGCACCGTGGAGAAGGTCGACGCCTTCGTGAACGGGCGCGGGGCCGGTAAGAACCTCGTCGGCTGCCGCAGCGTGCAGGAGCTGGTCGACGCCCTCAAGCCGCCGCGCCGCATCATGCTGATGGTCAAGGCGGGCGCGCCGGTCGATGCCTTCATCGACCAGATCGCCCCGATGCTCGACAAGGGCGACATCCTCATCGACGGCGGCAACAGCCATTATCCCGACACGATCCGGCGCTGCAAGGCGCTGGCGGCCAAGGGGCTGCAGTTCATCGGCACGGGCGTCTCGGGTGGCGAGGAGGGCGCGCTGAAGGGCCCCGCGATCATGCCCGGCGGCAGCGCCGATGCCTGGCCGCACGTCAAGCCCATCTTCCAGGCCATCGCGGCCAAGGTCGACGACGGCTCTCCCTGCTGCGACTGGATCGGCCCCGACGGCGCCGGCCATTTCGTCAAGATGGTCCATAACGGCATCGAGTACGGCGACATGCAGCTCATCTGCGAGGCCTATCACCTGATGTCGCAGGGGCTCGGCCTCTCGGCGGCCGACATGCACGCGGTTTTCGCCAAGTGGAACGCGGGCGTCCTGGACAGCTACCTGATCGAGATTACGCGCGACATCCTCGCCAAGCGCGACGACGAGACCGGCCAGCCGGTCGTCGACCTGATTCTCGACACGGCCGGGCAGAAGGGAACCGGCAAGTGGACCTCGCAGGCCGGCCTCGATTTCGGCGTCGCCATTCCCCAGATTGCCGAGGCCGTCTTCGCCCGCTGCCTATCGGCCGTCAAG
>JAAYZJ010000146.1 GCA_012514915.1 Lentisphaerota bacterium
CACACCTTGCCGCAGGCGCTGTGCAGGACGGAATGGATCTGGCCGACGACAATGCCGGCATCGGGCACCGCGCCGCGCGGGTAGGCGACATCGACAATGATCGACCGCCCCTGCAACGGCTGCGAGAGATAGGCGTGCGCCTGGAGCGTTTCGGCCAGGCGCGCGGCGAACGGATGGCCGATGCGGCGGAAGTCGAGGCTGACGAGGCGGGCATGCGCCAGGTTCAGCAGCTTGAGGCTGACGCGATACTTGCGCGTCTCGGGATTCTGTTCGACATAGCCAGTCTGCACCAGCGTCTTCAGCAGCCGGCAGATGTGGCTCGGCGGCAAGGCGGCCTGCGCCGCCAAATCCGTCACCGAAGCCTCCTGGCCGCTGGCGGCCAGGCGCTCAAGCAATTGAAAGCCGTTGTAAAGCGTGTTGTTCACAAGCGTTACTATTCTGCATTTCAGAATTGGCGGCCATTGTATTGCAGAATGCAGAACGTGTCAAGGGGGATTAAGTCTCGGCGCCTGCGGGATGCCGTCGATCCGCCTCGAGGCGGGCAGTTTCGACGAGTCGGAGTACCATCTGGACGGCCCCGGCGCCATCCGCCACCTGGAGGCGGTGGCCTCGATCCCCGCGATTTCGGTGATCCAGTGGCAGCCCGGCTTCAAGGACATGGCGCGCGACTGGAGCGACCTCTACCGGAGGATCGACGAGCTGGGCAAGGGCGCGTATCTCTTCACGGGGCCGGAACAACTGCGTCGGCTCTGGCGCGCGAACCGCAACCGCATGCTCTGCTGCGAACTGCGCGTCGCCAGCCGACGGGAAGCCGACGCCGTCCTTGCCGAGTTCGGTCTGTGAACCGCTAGCGACCGATGAACCCGACCTGCTGGAAACGCAGGATGGCGGGCACCTCGCGCATCTCGGTGGGATCGAGCGCCTGGCGGTTGACGACGACGTAGAACCCGCGCAGCCGGATGGGGAAGACCGGGCTCCCCCTTCCGCCGCTCCAGCGGGCGGAGGGCGAGATATTCAGCTCCGTGCTGCTGCCATCGATCGGATAGCGCAGGAAGCGCCAACCGTCGAAGTTCACCGACAGATCGCCGGGCCAGTCGTGCCAGGTTCCCTCCGTGCGCCAGGTGGTCTGCCTGGCGTCCTCGATCTCGAAGACGATCTTGCCCCAACCTGAATCCCCCTTGACCCATAGGCCGACGTCGGTCGGCTGGCCGGGCGCCTCCAGCGGCTCGGCGGCCCTCAGGAAGGTGAACTCGCTGATGAGCGGGTTGAGCTCGCCCTGTTTGACGAGCGCGACCTCGAGGCATGCTCCCCGTTCCGGATCCTTGACCGCGCGGAGGTTGAAGGTGCCAAGCTGGCGGATGGGAAGCTCGGGATTGCGGTTGGTCATCGACGCATGGCCGGTATCGAGGACCCAGCGGTTGGTCGCGGCCAGCGGCTCCACCGCCGCGAACCCTTCCGGGGGCGGCGCGTACCGCCGGCCGCGCACACGCGCCGACTTGACCGGTTGGTCGCTGACGAGGTAGCACGGCGACGTGCCGACGCGGACACGCCGGCGGCGGCCGCGGAATGTCTCCGCCGCACCGAGCAACGCCACCGACTCGACCGTCGCGCGCCGGGCGAACGCCACGTCGACCTCGGCCTCGCCGACCGTGGTCCAGAGCGCCGTCACCTCGCGCCCGTCGGCGCGCCGGAAGGCCAGGGCGTAGACCGTGAGCGAACCCGTGTCGAGCTTGCCGGTGAAGGTGGCGCGGTCGAGGACGCGCGTGACCGTGGCGATGCCGACATAGGCCTGCTTGGGATAGAGCAGCGGATAGCGCCGACAGAGGCCGCCCCCGCCCCAGAGCGTGTTGTAGTAGGCGTTGCCGGCGTCCATGATGATGCCCGGTGAGACGCGCTCGAAGCCATACGCCAGGCTGATGAGGATGTCGCGCACGTAGAACTCCGCCTGCCGCCGCTCGCCCAGCGTCCGCTCGGTCCGGGCAGTGAACTCGTAGCAGCCGTTCACGGGGAGGTCGTGGCCCATGCGCCGGGCCGTCTCGCGTCCCAGCCAGATCCCCTGCAGTCCTCCCGCCCAGAGCTTCTCCGGCATCGAGGTCTGCCCCACCGTCTCCATGCCGATCCAGTCGATGTACTCCGGCTTCATGCCGTGGCGCAGCAGCGCCGCGATCAGCGCCGCCGAGTGGGTCGTGTTGCCGACCAGCAGCTTGATGTGCGGGTACGTCTCGCGGTAGAACTGTCCCACGAAGTTGGCCAGCTCGGCCATCTGCCGCGCCCTGGCCGCCTCCTCGGGCTTCTCGACTACCGGCTCGCCGAGCAGCTCGGGCGGCAGGCGGCTGTTGTAGCTCTCGTGGAAGATCGTCGCCACATTGCAGTGGGGAAAGCGCTCCACGAGGCCGCCGACCTTCTCCTTCAGCTCCGCGTAGGCCAACTCCCTGTTGGTGATGGAGGAGGGACGGGTGCTCCAGCCGATCGCGTTGAGCGTCACCTTCCACGGCTCGAAATCCTTCTCCGACAACTTTGTCCAGCCGAACGTCGTCTTGCGCAGGCCGGCCTTGAAGAGCATCGGCCCGGCGATCTCAGGCTCACCGCCGCTGTAGTGCGCCCCGCCGAACCACCAGGTGCCGAAGGGCGACTCGTAGCCCGCCGCGCGCGTGTCGCGGCCGAGCTGCGCGAAGGCCGCGTCATGCGCCAGCCAGACCCGGCCCGCGGGGTCCGCCACCTCGATACGCAGGCCGTACCAGCCGGGGCGGTCGGTCTCCAGCGGCACGTCGATGACCTGTTCCTCGCCCGGCTGCGCGAAACGGAGCCGGCGGGAGTCGCTGCGCAGCACCCGCCCCTCGGCATCGCGCACCGTCCAGCCCAGCACGGCCTCGGCTTGTGCCGTCTCGGCTCGGATCCGCGCGACCGTCGCGGGGCGCTCGTCGTTGTGGAAGATGTTGCCCGGCTGGAGCTGCTCGACCCGGATCGAGACCGGCATCTTCTCCAGCGTGACCCCGAACAGATGCACGCCGCTGGTCGACCGCTTGTCGGGCTTGCGGCTGGTGTCCCACTGTGCGCCGATGCCGCCCGGCTTGCCCATGAAGTCGATGTCAAGGTAGGCCTGGCGCATCATCGAGGCGTGGCGGTCCTCCTCCATCGTGAGGAGATCGAGCACCGCCCCCGGATCGAGATCCATCTCGAGCAGGTAGAGCGGCAGGTTGGTTCCGTTGTGCCGCAGGGTGCCCGCGCGGCGCACGCGCTCCGGCAGGGGTTCCTCCGCCGTGCGCGGCAGGCGGATGGTGTCGAGGCCGATCGCCCCGCCGCGTCCCGAGACGGCGTAGCGGGTCATGCGCACGCTGACGACCGGGTCGCGCGCGGGGTCGGGATCGACGGCGCAGAGGACCCAGGCCCGCGAGTAGAAGGCCGGCGGCACGGCCGTGTGGATGCTCTCCGGCATGCCGTCGAGCGCCGTGCGGGCGAGCTGCTCGTCGCACTCCAGTGCCCAGGAGCCCTTCATCTGGCGCACCTGGCCGACATCGGCGCTGGCGGCGCCGGGCGCGACGATCATGGGGATACCCTCCACCATCCGCCGCCCGGCGGCGAGCGAGGGCACGGCATTCGAGAAGATGCCCGGCCGGGCCAGGCAGTCGGGCTCGATCGGTAGAAACGCGGGATCGGCGGGCGGCGTGCCCGCCTGCGCCGACACCACCTCCCCCGCGTCGGCCAGGCGCAGGTGAAGCGCCGTGAACACACCGCTCTGCCGGCCGACGTAGTGACCGTCCAGGTAACGCTCGAAGGTGTCGCCCGTCTGCCGCAGTTCCAAGGTGAACGGGTGCCGCGAGGCGGCCGGCAGCGACGCCCACCGCGCCACCAACCCCTTTTGCTGTTCATCGGTGTAGCGCCGCAGGCGGGGGCGCACATGGCGCGTGACGCCTAGGTTGTCGAAGCGGATCATGGCATTGGACATCGCGGGGGGCTCGCCGCCGTCGGGGACCTTGAATGTGGGGCGGTCGGGCCGGTTGTGCATCCAGACATGCTGCTGCCTCCCATCGGCCAGACGGATCACGAGCGCGGCGGAGCGGGCATCGCCCAGCCTGAAGGCCACGCGCAGGGCCGACGCCTCCGCGGGCCGCTGCACCGTCGCTTCACGCGCCGTGCGCTCGACCGCCACATCCGCCCACTGCGCCGCGCCGGGCAGCGCCTGCAGAACACCGAAGCACGCGGCGACGGCCACTCGTCCCAGTTGTTGTGTCATGTCTTTTCTCTATTCCAGGCTGCATGCGGCGGCCGCTTACGGAGACGGCTACGGACGGTAGCAAACGCCCTCATGCGATCATCTCGAACAGGCGTGCGGCCGGCGACGGGGGAGCATACCCTATTGATGACTCATTTTAAAGCCTCTATTGGGGTGACGCAAACCAGTTTGGAGTTTAGTTTTCGGGCGTAACCGTGTAGAATCGGCCCATGTTTCAAAACGGTTATCAAATCGGTCGCGTCTTCGGCGTCCCCATCCGCCTCGACTGGTCGCTGATTATCCTGGCGATCTACTTCTCGCTGAGCGTCGGCAGCCTGATTCTCGGCGTGACGGCGGCGGCGCTGCTGATGTTAAGCGTCGCGCTGCACGAACTGGGCCACACCTACACGGCCCTGCGCTTCGGCTGCCGCGTGCGCGACATCACGCTGATGCTCATCGGCGGCCGGGCCACCCTCCTGGACATGCCCCGCGAACCGTGGAAGGAATTCGTCCTGGCCGCTTCAGGGCCGCTGGTCAGCGCCGTGCTCTGGCTGGGCGGGCGCCAGTTGCTGCCGGCCGTGCAGGGGATGCCGCTGCTGGCCGGCATGCTGTACTACCTGACCCTCATCAACCGGATGCTCTTCCTGTTCAATTTGATTCCCGCCTTCCCCATGGACGGCGGCCGGATGCTGCGCGCCCTGCTGGCGCAGCGGACCGGTCGGCTGCGCGCCACCTTCTACGCCTCGCGCATCGGCCGCGCCGTGGCCATCCTGATGGGCCTCTGGGCCGTGTTCCACGGCTTCAACTTCTTTCTGCTCCTGATTGCGATCTTCATCTACCAGTCGGCCGGCGTCGAGTACCGCATGGTGCAGGCCGAGGCGGGGATGGGGGGCGGTTTCTTCGGCGGGTACGCGGCGCCGCCGCCCGACGACCGCGTCATCATCTCCCCCCCGCCCTACCGCCGCGGCCGCGACATCGCCGACGTGTTCAAGGATCTCTGACATGGCCATCCGGAAACCCCCCGCTTCATCCACACGCCGCCCCGCGGCCGCCGCCCGCCCGCGTCGTCGCCCGCGTCTTGCGCCGGTGCGCCTCGGTATCATCGGGCTGGGCGTGCG
>JAAYZJ010000147.1 GCA_012514915.1 Lentisphaerota bacterium
CCGGCGACGGTCACCTCGGCCCCAACAGCCTTTGCGGCGCTGTTGGTCCGTCCGCCGAACACCAGCAGACACCCGCCGTCCCGCACCCGTAGCGAACCGTCGCAATTCAGCGCGGGGTGGGCATCGCCGGAAACGGCTCCGATTCCGAGCAGCCCACCGTCACCGACGGTCAAGTCGCCCTGCACATTTAGCGTGAATCCGTCCGCGGCCAAAATCACGGCGCCGTTCGTCACGACCAATTCGTCGACGGTCCAGGCATCGAAGCCCGGCGCATGGAAACAGACCCCCATGAACCGGCCATCGCCGATCGTCCCGGCTTGCAGCAGGTCGCGCGTCGCGAGCCAGAGGGTTCCCGGTGCCGCGGCGCGGCGCGGCTGCGTGTAATAGCCGCTCCCGGACTGCGCGTTGAACCGCACAGCGTTACCCGGCGCAAGCGTTTCGTAGTCCACGGCAATCCGTCCACCGCCCCCGGCACCACCACGGGCGCCGGTGTTGTCGCCGCCTTTGACTGACAACAGTCCCGAAGCCGCGCCGCCGAACGTCTGGCAGGTAACATAAATGCCCCCCCCCGAGCCTGAACCGCACCCGTCGGCACTGCCGCCGTACACGCCGCCGTTGGCGGTCAGCGAGCCGTCGACCACGGCATCGCCCGCGAGTTCCAGGCGGATCAGACCGCCGCCCGCACACCCCCGCCCTGCGCCCCGCTGGATCCGCCATGGCCGCCGCCACTGCCGGGCTGATCGGGCGCGTCGATACTGCCATAGACCGGCTTGGATGCATTGCCCGCCGTTCCCAATTCACCCCGCCCGCCGTAACTCCCCCCGGCGTCGTGCCAGACGTTGACCCCCGTTCCCGGCCCCTGCTGCCCATGAAAGCCGCGATTGTCGGCATTGATCCCGCCGCCCGCCGCGATCATCAGGTTGCGGGCGGTCATCCGCACACTGCCCCCCTCGGTTGGGTGTGAGTAGGGGCGGATCCAGGAACCCGACGCCAGCAGCAGATCGCCGGCCACGCCGAGGCACGCGCCGTAGCCGTCGACCGTGTTCGTTCCGCTGACCACGGCCAGCGACCCACTGTTGGTCAGCACCAGATTGCCGCCAATGGAGAGTTCGGCCCGTTCGTCGCCCGCGCCCACCCTCAGCTCGCCGCTTTCGATCCGCAGATCGTTGGTGATCGTGATCGCCATGCCCGGGTTGCCGATCGCCAGGCTCGCATTGCTAACGACCAGGCTTTCCTGCGCCCATTCGGTGAAGCCGGGAACCCAGACCACGCCACGTTCAAACGTGCCACTCAGCAGCGGCACGGTCAGCAGGCGGGCGTCGGAGAGCCAAATCGTGCCGTCGGTGCAGGCAAAGGGCTCCTTCGTGTCGATCAGGTTGACATCGTAGTTATTGTCGCCACGCGCCGCCGACAGGCGCATCCGGGCCGGTTCGCTCAGTTGCTGGTAGTGGATGGCGATCCGACCGCCCCCGCCTCCGCCGCCAAACGTACCGCCATTGCCGCCGCGAGCCGAGATCCTTCCGGTCTCCGCACCGCCAAAGCGCTGGCTGCTGATCCAGATGGCGCCGCCGCTGCCGCCACCATCGCGGTGATCCTTCGGGGTCATCAGCCCGTCGGCGGTGATCGTGCCATCGACCGTCACCAAGCCGACGGCATCGATGCGGATCACGCCACCGCCATGCGCCGTCGGTTCCGTCTTGAATTTCACACCACCGCCGCTGCCGGGGAAAAGCGGCGCCGCCATGTCGTCGTAAACGAGCCCGGGCTTTTTGTTGTAGGAGCCCCTGCCCCCGCGGCCGCCGTGGCCGCCCCCGCTGCTGTGCGTATCGTATCCCTCGCCTTTGCCGGGCCCGTTCAGCCCTTGATACCCCTTCGCATCGGCGTCGATCACGGCCCCCGCGGCGAGGGTGAAGTCGGTGCAGGCAATCCACACGCGGTTGGACATCTGCGTCTCGGTGAAGGGGGGCGGCAGGGTGACGATCCCGCCGTCCAGCACGACGTTCGTCGCCCGCAGGCAGGTCGTCCAGTTGGTGAAGGTGAGTGTGCCGCCGGTCATCGTGAACGACGCCAGCTCCGCCGTTGCGTTGGCCAGCAGGATCGCGCCCGCGGCGTTGGTCACCGCGGCGCCGGCCTCCGGCACGCCGGCGGCCTCCCAGTTGGCCGGGTCGGACCAGCTCAGGTTGTCGCCGCCGCCGGTCCAAAGCGCCGCCTGCAGGCGTCCTGCCGCCAGAAGCACCACGATCCAAAGAAATACCAGCGCGTGCCGATTGCTCATTTTGCCCATGTCGGTCTCCCATGCAAGGTTCTACCCGCGGTTGCTACGACCGCCGCCCTATCCGCCTGCAGCGAATCATGCAAAATACCAGATTCGTTCACGCGGTGGAATACCCCCACCTCTGGAACA
>JAAYZJ010000148.1 GCA_012514915.1 Lentisphaerota bacterium
GCCCTCCTCGGCGGGCTGGCCAGTGGACGCTTCTCGTCGGCCGAGGCGATTCTCCGCTGCTACGCGGAGCGCCATTTTCCGGGGAACCCCGACGACTGGTGCGAACTGATGCTGCATTTTCGTAATTACGAGTCGCTGGACCTCCAGCCGGCGCGGCGGCTGCTTGAGAAGCTTGCGGGGACGCGCACGGAGAACCGTCGCATCGAAGCCTTCCGTGAAACGCTCAACATGCGGCAGCACGACCTGGCGGTCCGCGCGGCCGGCACGTGGGACGCCGACCGGCTGGCGCATGCCCGGGCGTATCTGACCGCCAAGGAGCGGCTGTGGGGGCGCTGCTACCGCATGGGGTTGGGGATGCATATTTTCAAGTTCGACTGGCAGATGCCCGAGTGGTATCGCGCGTATTCTGAAGCAACCCGTGTCCAAGGTGTCGCCGCTTCCGGGGGAATTGAAAGGGAGGCGTGAACGATGCAGTTGGCGTGATCCCTGGCAGAGGGTCTGCCCCGTGTTGTAGTGTCCCGTACAAGACAAAAATAGGAGAACCATGAGCAGTGGAGAACAGCTGTTGCGTGATGCGCGGATGATCGCGCTGGCCGCCGGGTTGCTGGCGGCGCCGCTTGCGACGGCCCAGAACACGTGGACCGGCGGGGGGGACGGTACCAACTGGTTCAATGGGGCGAACTGGTCGGACGGCGTGCCCGTCGCGGCGTCGACCGTCAGCATCGGCACGGGGAACATCATCCTCACCAACGCCACGCCGGAGCTGGCGTCGTTCACCATGACCGGCGGCAAGCTGACCTTCCGCGGTTGGGAGACGGCGCTCGTCGCCACCGAGATGTCGATCGGCGGCGAGCTCACGCACCTGCCGACGCTCGCGACGGCGGTCGATCCCGTCTCCGGACAGTGGGTTCCGGAGCACCGCATCTGGCTCAAGGGGTCGAACATCGCGGTGACGGCCACCGGGAAGCTGAACGCCGATTTCATGGGTTACCGGTTGAATGCCGGTCCCGGACGGGCGACATCAAGTTACGGCGGCGCCCGGGCGGATCGCCGTCTGGCACAAGATCAGCCTTGCCGAGTTCGACACGATCTATAACAGTCTGGAGCTCGAAGGCACGTCCATCAGCGGGCCTCCCGTGACCTTCACCGGGCAGCTCCTTGTGAACACCGGCACGGCGGGTGCTCTGGGTACTCCCGGCACGGCGGCGTTCTACGAGCCGCCACCGCGGGGAATGACGCTGTTGATCCGATGAACACGCCACGCGCAACAGTCAACGCTCAACGAGAAATGGACATGGACATGGACAGACAGACGACGGGACCCCTTACGGATTGTACTCGAACCATGCAACCCGCATGGACATCCTGTCATCCTGTCATAAAGAAAGGCACGATACCGGGTCGGCTGCGAACCCTTCTGCTCCTGGCAGGCGTTTGGTTTGCGGGGCGGATAGGCGCCGCCGCGGCCCCGGCCGGGTACGCGCAGCGGCTCGACTTGTCGCAGGCGGTGGTCACGAACGGGACGTGGAAGTTCGCGGAGATCAAGGAGGCCCCGGGGGTTCCGCTTCTCATCGGCGGCGGCGAGTCGGCGCCGATTCCCTTCGCGGTGGCGGCGCCGGGGTCGCACGACATCTGGCTCCACGTCCATACCGATGCGGACAAGGTGGCCGCGCTGCTGGCAATTGTCCGCGCGCCGAACGGCGAGGCCGTGCGCGCGGAACGCGTCGATGCGCCTTTTCACCGGCTCAAGCCGGCGAAGCCCTATCTTGAACAGGCAGTCAAACGTCCGGCCGGCATGCAGTGGCACCGGTTCACGGTGAACTTCGAATATCCCGGGAGCTACAGCCTGACCCTGGCGAATGCCGTCAGCCTTCTGGGCGGCCGCAAGTGCGTGGCGGGGATCCTCGTCAGCAACGATCCCGGCTTCGATCCACGCAAGCAGGATGCCGCCCCTGCGGCCGGCGTCCCGCCGCCCCGTCCGGAAACCCCGGCGGGCTTTCAGCCCGCGAAGGTGCATCCGCTGCATACCTCGTTGTATTCGGGCATTGTGGATTCCCGCAAGCAATTCGAGGCCACCCTGATCCAGAACGGGTCGATTTATCTCGACCCCTCCGCCATGGTGCTGATGGGGGTCAACCGGCAGCAGGGTGGACGCGGCTATGGCGACGAGGCCTTCAACCGCGGCATCCTGACCACGGGCAGCGGCGCGAGCTACGAGCACCACAGCCGCGAATTCACGCAGGCGGTCAAGTCGCCCGAAGGGCGCTTCGTCAACGCCGAAGGCGCCATCGGGCGCAATTTCAGCCTGAGTTACCCGCCCGCCATCGACGATGCCGCTAAAACCGGACGTGAAAACATGCTGCCGCTGCTCGACAACCCCTCGATCCATGCCTGGAGCGTGGCGGGCGAGGCCGGCGGCTACCTGGACTACAGCCCTTGGTCGGTGGAGGCCTTCCGCGCCTGGCTGAAGGAGAAGTACGGCACGATCGCCGCGTTGAACGCCGCCTGGCGCGCCGGGTACGAAAACTTCGACGCGATCGCGCCGGCGGCGAACGCCGAGACCAACAAGACCAACTGGCTCGAATTCCGCGACTTCAGCAGCCAGGCGTTCGCCCAGGCGATCGCGCGCAGCGTCCGGGTGGTCAACGCCACCGACCCGAAGGGCCGCCCCGCCACGGCGCAGTTCTCGAACCTCGACTTCTTCGCGAGTCATTTCGCGCGCCGTCGCCCCAACAGCTTCGAGGATCTGATCGGGATCGGCCTGAAGGAGACCGACCATGTCGCCTGGGACGGCTACTGCGCCGATGA
>JAAYZJ010000149.1 GCA_012514915.1 Lentisphaerota bacterium
GGCAAGCTGCGCCGCCCGGCGTGTGGGCGTGCGGTCGGCAAACATGCGGCAGCCGGTGGCCAGCAGGGCCAGCGACAGCAGGCCGGTGATGATCCATCGACGATGAAGGCAAGCAGTCGATATCATGTGTGGTATCCTGACGCGGTTCGTGTTCCCGTGGCGGATGAAGCGCCGCGGCGCGGGTGCCGCTATCCCGGGGTGACGATCTGCGCTCCGGCTCCCGGCTGCGCTTCGATCACGTCGCAAGGCGTGCCGTAGCGCTCCGCGTAGGCCTGCTCCAGCAGCCGGGCGGCTTGCGCGGCGGCGGCGGCCGCGACCAGCGCGACGATGCTGCCGCCGAAGCCGCCGCCCGTGAGGCGCGCGCCAAGCACGCCGGGGATCCGGCGCGCGGCCGCGACCAGAAGATCGAGCTCGGGGCACGAGTTCTCGAAATAGCGCTGCGAGCTCTCGTGCGAGGCGAACATCAGGGCGCCGAAGCCCGCCCGGTCGCCCCGCGCGAGGCGTTCGACCCCCTGCAGGACGCGCTCGTTCTCGCCGATCGGGTGGGCGGCGCGCCGCGCGGCCCGTTCGCCGAGCCCGGCGCGGTGCGCCTCCCATTCCGCCCAGCTCACATCGCGCAGGGCCGTGACGGGGTGGGGCAGAACCCGCTGGAAATGCGCGGTGGCCGCCTCGCAATCGGCACGGCGCTCGTTGTAGGCGCCATCGACGAGCGCATGCTTGGCATGGGTGTTGCCGATCAGCAGTACAGCCTCGCTGCCGAAGGGCACCCGGGCGATCTCCAGCGTGCGGAAGTCGGTCTGCACGAGCATGCCGGCGCGTCCGAACAGCGAGGAAATGGGGTCGAGGAGGCCGCACTTGACGCCGGCGAAGGTGTGCTCGGCCTGCTGGGCGATCCGCGCCAGGCTGATCGGGTCGACCTCGATCGCGTACAGCCTGGCGAGTGCCAGCGCCGTGCTGACCTCGAGCGCCGCCGAGCTGGACAAGCCGCTCCCCTGGGGGATATTGCCGAAGAAGAGGGCGTCGAACCCCTGCCGGAACGTCCCGCGGGGCAGCAGCCCGGCCAGCACACCCAGGCAGTAGTTGGCCCAGGTGTCGCTCCGCACGGGCGCGGGGCGTCCGACTTCGAACCGGACTTCGCGCATCAGATCGCCGGCCGTCAAGCGGCAGGTGGCGCCGCCGGCGGGAGCGACGGCGAAGCAGGTGCCGGAATCGATCGCCGCCGAGAGGACGAGCCCCTCGTTGTAGTCGGTGTGGTTGCCGAGGATTTCGACGCGTCCGGGCGCGTAGGCGACGACGGCCGGCTCGCGCCCGTAGCAGTCGCGGAACTTCGTGAGGGTAGCCTGGAGGAGGTCGCTGGTCTGCATGGCTGAACGGCGTGGGAGGCTAGGCACGGATACAGGCGAGGACTTCATCGCGTTTGGCGGCCATCAGGTCGGGGGTGCGGGCCTCGAGATTCAGCCGCACCAGCGGCTCGGTGTTGGAGCAGCGGACGTTGAACCACCAGTCGTCGAAGGCGATGCTGACGCCGTCGAGCTCCGTCAGGCGGCCGTTGCGGTAGTGTTCGCGGATCGCGTCGAGGATCGCGCGGGGGTCGCGGCTGACGTGCGAGTTGATCTCGCCGCTCTGCGCGTATTTGCACAGCGGCCTAATCCAGGCCGAGAGCGGCCGGTCGGACTGGCCGAGGATGTTGGCGATCGACAGCACGGCCATGGCCGAGCTCTCGGCCGTGTAGTTGTCGCGGAAGTAGTAGTGGCCGCTCAGTTCGCCCGCGAAGAGGGCGTCGTGCTCGCGCATCTGCTGCTTGATGAACGCATGACCGACCCGGCTCATCCTCGGGGTGCCGCCGGCGGCCTCGATGACCTCGGGGACGACCCGGCTGCTGCGCAGGTCGTAGAAGATCACCCCCTTGCGGGTGGCGAGGATATCCTGCGCGATCAGGGCCGTGATCAGATCCATCGGGACGATCTCGCCGGTCTCGTCGACAAACCCGGCGCGGTCGGCGTCGCCGTCGAAGCACACGCCGAAGGCGTACTGCCCGCGGCGGACCAAGGCCTGCAGGTCGGCCAGCGTCTCGGTCTTCAGGGGGTTGGCCTCGTGGTTGGGGAAGGTGCCGTCGGGCGTGTCGAAGAGCGGGTGCATGTCGATCAGCCCGTCGAGCGTCTTGGCTTCCCAGATGCCCATCCCGTTGGCCATGTCGACGGCGACGGGGAGCCGCCGCGAGGTCCGCTTGAAGCCGGCGACATGCGTGCGGTAGGCGGAGAGGATGTCGTGCTGCCGGATGGTGCCCGGCTGGATGGGGGACGGCGCGAACGCCTCCTCCTGCACGATCCGCTCGATGTCGGCGATGCCCGTGGCCCCGCTGATCGGCACGGCGTTGGCCCGGCACAGCTTGAAGCCGTTCCACTCGGCCGTGTTGTGCGAGGCGGTGATGATCACGCTGCCGTCGGCGCCGAGGCTGCCGTTGGCGTAGTAGGACATGGGGGTTGAACAGACGCCGATGTCGATCACGTCGGCGCCCTGGCGGGTGATCCCGCGCGTCAGGGCCGCGAACAGCGCCGGGGAGTGCGGGCGGCAGTCGCGCCCCACGACGACCGTCTTGGCGCCGGTCAGCGTCACGTAGGCGCGTCCGATCTGCTCGGCCAGGGGGTCAGTCAGGTCGCGTCCGTAAACGCCGCGGATGTCATAGGCTTTGAAAATGCCGGCCATGGTTGGAAAATCCTCTCCGGGGGGTGAACCAATCAAGAATGGGGGCATTTTAACGCAAAGCATGCGACGATGCAAACCAACAGGGGCAGGGTTACAAGGTGAATCGAGGACGAGGGGGAGCGACGCAATCGTGTCCCGTTGTCGTGTCCCGTAGTCGTCATCCGATCTCTGCCGAACAGGGCGCTTGGCAGGCGAACCAGGAAGCCGGAGTGCCCTGTAGGTGGACGATGACGGCGACGCTTACGGTTGACGGGGGGGGGGAGACTTGATGAAACGACGCGAAGCCAGCGTGCGCCGGGGGGCGCGGGGTAGGGACGCATCTCCGAGGCGTCCCTGCGACAGGCACGACAACGACAGGCACGAGAGCCGGTTGCGCTGTGCGCGGGAGCGAGGGGAGCGCGAGGGTGGCGCGAGGGGGTCTGGACGCAGGGGGACGGATGAATGGGGCGCGCCGCA
>JAAYZJ010000150.1 GCA_012514915.1 Lentisphaerota bacterium
CCATCACCTCGTACAGGCTGCGCCCGGCGGCCAGGTGGGGGATGGCGCGGATCAGGTCGGGATGGACGAGCGAGCGGACGCCGTGGCAGGGTCTCTTCAGACAGGGATACAGGTGGTCGAAGCGCTTCCCCTCCCGGCGCATCATCCGGGCATACTGGTTGTCATGCCCGGGGAACACGCGCTTGATCTCGGCCTCCATGGCGGCGGGGTCGCCCGAGGCGTCGAGCGCGCGCTCCTTGAACTGCAGCCGGTACATCGGCGCGAGGCGGCTGATGGCCAGCTCGCGGTCGAGATCGGCCCCTGCGTCGGCGAACGACTCGGCCAGCACATCCTTGAGCATCAGGAACGTGGGCCCGGTATCGAAGACATACGGCCCCAGCCGGATCTCGGCATTGCGCCCGCCGAGCCGGTCCTGTGCCTCGAACACGGACACCCGGCACCCGCGTCGGGCAAGAATCATGGCGGCCGTCAGACCGCCCGGGCCGGCACCCACGACCACGACATGCTTCGATGAGGCGTCTTGTGACATGATCATGTTCCTTGACTGCGGCGACACGCAGTTGAATACGTAATAATTTACCGCACCCGCATGGACAAACCAAGCACATACGCCATCCTGAGAATGGCGGGCGTTCGATTGTTCGGGAGTGGGCGGTGGGAGAGATGCATTGGTCAGGGCTGAAGCCGGAACTCAGCGCAGCAGCAGGGGCAGCGCGCGCTTGATCCAGCGTAGCGGTGTGCGGTCGGGCGGATAGCGCCGCGCGGCGTCGTGGCGGGTGCCGCGCCGCACGATGCTGCGCCGGTGCGAGAAGGTGTCGAATCCGGCGCGCCCGCGGGAGGCGCCCATTCCGCTTGCGCCCAGGCCCCCGAACGGCAGCCGCGGATTGAGCAGGTGCAGTACGGTGTCGTTGACGCAGGCGCCGCCCGAACGGACGCCTTCCAGAAGCCGTTCCTGGGTGTCGCGGCTTTCGCTGAACACGTACAAGGCCAGCGGCACCGGCCGCCGCCGCAGATCGTCGATCACCTCGCCGAGTGTCTCATAGGCCAGCACCGGCAGAATGGGCCCGAAGATCTCCTCCTGCATGACCGGCGCGTCGGGCGGCACATCGGCCAGCAGGGTGGGTGCGAGGTAGCGCGCCCCGCGGTCGCCCGTGCCGCCGCACACGACGCGACCGGCGCCGAGGAGCCCCTGCAGGCGGTCGAAGTGGCGCGGCGACACGATGCGGCCGTAGTCGGAGCTCTGGCTCGGATCCTCGCCGTAGAAGCGGTGGATGGCCGCGGCCATCGCCTCCAGCAGTGGTGCAGCGATGCGGCGGTCGGCCCACACGAAGTCGGGGGCGACGCAGGTCTGGCCGGCGTTGAGGAACTTGCCCCAGACGATCCGGCGCGCCGCCACGTCCAGATTGGCATCGTGGCAGACCACGCACGGCGACTTGCCGCCCAGTTCCAGGGTGCAGGGGGTCAGCGAGGTTGCGGCGGCGGCAAGCACGCGCCGCGCCGCCGCGCCGCCGCCGGTGAAGAAAATATGGTCGAAGCGCTGGCCCAGAAGGGCGGCGGCCGTTTCGTGGACGCCCAGCACCACCAGCACCCTCTCGGGCGGAAACGCGGCCCGAACGATGTCTTCAAGCACCGCCGCCGTGCGCGGCGCCAGTTCCGAAGGCTTGATCACGGCCGTGTTGCCGGCGGCAATCGCCGAGACCAGCGGCGAGACCGCGAGTTGGAAGGGGTAGTTCCAGGGACTGACGATCAGCACGACGCCGCGCGGTTCGGGCACGATGGTCGCGCGTCCCGGCAGCAGCAACGGCGGATTCGCCACCCGGACCGGCGTCATCCAGCGCCGCAGGTGGCGCTGGGCGTAGGCGATGTCGGCTAGCACCAGGCCGATCTCCGAGACGATGGCCTCGCGCGCCGACTTGCCCAGGTCGGCCTGGAGCGCCGCCAGCAGGTCGGGTTCGGCGGCCCGGATGGCGCGCGCCAGCGCGTCCAGCGCGTCGCGCCGCGAACGGCGCGTGCGCGTGGCTCCGCTGTGGAAAGCGATGCGTAGATTGTGGATCGATTCATCCAGGGGCATGGCGCCTCCGATTGTGCTCGTGTTGCGGTGCATGCCGATTGTATGCTTGATGGCACGCGAACGCACGCGGAAAAGAGGGATCATGAGCCAACGGAAAAATGGCAAGGTCGTTGTGATCGGCGCGGGGCTCGGCGGCCTTGCGGCGGCCATCACGCTGGCGCAGGGAGGCTGCCCGGTCGAGGTCTACGAGAAGAACACACAGATCGGCGGCAAGCTCAACACCTTGTCGCGCGACGGCTACGTTTTCGACCTCGGCCCGTCGATCCTCACGCTGCCGCATCTCTTCGACCCCCTTTTCGGCGGCCGCACGCTCGCGGACTATGTGCCGATCCGTCCGCTCCATCCCCATTGGCGCTGCTTCTTCGAAGACGGCGAGCACGTTGACCTCGATGACGATCCCGCCCGCATGGCCGCCGAGGCGCGGCGCCTGGGCGAGGATCCCGCGGCGGTCGAGGGCTTCCTGCGCTATTCGGCGGCGCTCTATGACCAGGTCGACCGCGGCTATTTCCGTGAAGGGTTGGACACGGCAGGCGACTTCCTGCGCTTCTACGGCCTGGCGCAGTTTCCGAAATTCGATCTGCTCCGCAGCATGCACGGCGGTGTGTGCCGCCACCTGCGCACGCCACGCTTCCGCGATGTGTTCGACTTCTTCATCAAGTATGTCGGCTCGTCGGCCCTGCGGGCGCCGGCCTTCATGAACTGTCTGCCGACCATCCAGTTCCGCCACGGCCTCTGGTATGTCGACGGCGGCATGTACGGGCTGGCCCGCGGGCTGGGAAGGCGCCTCGAAGAACTCGGCGTGCAGGTTCATCTCGGCTGCGCGGTGACGGCGGTGAACAAGACGGACCGGCGCGTCACGGGCGTCACGCTGGCCGACGGCCGCGCGGTGGCGGCGGACGCGGTGGTGTCGAATCTGGAAGTCATTCCCGCCTACGCGCGGCTGCTGGGGGAGGATGCGCGCTTCATGCGGGGGCTGCGCCGTTTCGCGCCGTCCTGTTCGGGCCTGGTGATCGACCTCGGTCTCGACTGTAGCTACCCGCACCTGGCGCACCACAACTTCTTCATGTCGGCCGACCAGCGCCGCCACTTCCGGACGGTGTTCGAGGAGCACCGCCTCCCCGACGACCCCACCCTGTACGTCGTGGCGGCGGCGCGCACCGACGCCACCGTCGCCCCGGCGGGATGCGACGGGCTCAAGATCCTGCCGCATATCCCCCCCGTCGACGAGGCACACCCGCTGGACCACAGGGCCTATCTGGACCTCAAGGAGCGGGTGCTCGACAAGCTCGAGCGGATGGGACTTGCCGATCTGCGCCGGCACATCGTCTGCGAGCACCTCTGGACGCCGCTCGACATCCGCGAGCAGTACGGCTCCAACCAGGGGTCAATCTACGGCGTCGTTTCAGACCGCTGGCGCAACTTTGCCTTCAAGGCGCCCAAGCACAGTACGCGCTACGACAACCTCTGGTTCGTGGGCGGATCGGTGAATCCCGGCGGCGGCATGCCGATGGTCGTCCTCGGCGGGCAGCAGGTCGGGCGCCGCATGCTGGCCGGGGCGTGAGAAGGATCTGGTTTTCAAGCTGGCTGCGTGTGAGCCGGAATCGTCGGGCTTGCCTCAACCCGCGAACCACTCATCCGCGCCGAGCAGCCTGTCGCCTTCGGTACGGGCGGGGATGAAGGTCGTCAGTTGTCCCGGAGGGGTCTGGCGATCATGGAAGCGGCAGGGCAGGTAGGTATCGCTCCAGCCATGGACGCACCCGTCCGCGTCACGCCCCTCGATCAGCACCTCGACCGGCCGGCCGACCCAGCCCGCGGCGAACCGGGCGCGCGAAGCCGCGCCGAGGGCGCGCAATTGTTGCGCGCGCGACCGCGCGACCGCCGTGGGCGGCCGCCCCGGCATGCCGGCCGCGCGGGTGCCGGGCCGAGGACTGTACGGGAACACGTGCAGGTTGGCGAAGGGAAAGGTCTGGAGCAACTGGCGCGTCTGTGCGAAAGCCTCCTCGTCCTCGCCGGGAAGGCCGGAGATCAGGTCGGTGCCCAGGGCGAGTCCCGGGACGGACGCCAGCAACGTGCCCAGCGTCTCGTGCAGATCCGTGCGGGTGTAGCGCCGGCCCATCCGCGAGAGGATGCCGTCGTCGCCGCTCTGGATGGGGAGGTGGAGGAAGCGGCAGAGGTTGGCGTGGCGGCGCATGCTATCGACCAGTTCGGTCTCGACCGTGCCGGGCTCGACCGATCCGAGGCGGATGCGTCCCGCCGTTGCCAGGCGGCAGAGAGCCTCGACGAGTGCGGGGAGGCCGCGTGTCCCGTCGCGGTAGCAGGCTAGGTTGCAGCCGGTGACGACCAGTTCCCGATGCTCGTTGCCGAGAAGCGCCCGCGCCTCGTCGAGCACCTCCTGCCAGGGACGGCTGACCGGCGCGCCGCGCGCGCGCGGCACGATGCAGTAGGCGCAGTTGAAGTCGCAGCCGTCCTGCACACGCAGCAGGGCACGCTTGGTGTGAAAATGCGGCGGGGGGGGAGGGGATGCAGGCGGCGCGACCGGCCGGCGCAGACGCGCCAGCACCTGCGGCACGAGCGTGCCGGCGTCGGTCCTCGGGATCAGCAGGTCGGCGCCGGCGGCCAGCAGCAGGTCGGCGGCGTGGCAGGCGACGACGCAACCGGAGAGGACGATCAGCGGGCGCCGATCCCGCTGCCGCTGCTTGAGCGCCCGAATGATCCGCAGCGTCTCGCGCTCGGCCGGTCGCGTGATGGCGCAACTGTGGACGACGCAGACATCGGCATCCGCCGTGTCGCGGGTTCGTTCAAAGCCCACCGCCGCGAAGTCGGCCGCCAGGCGCGCCTCCTCGGCCTGGTTCAGACGGCAACCGAGGGTCTGGAGGTGGACGTGCATGTTGGGATACGGGAGTCGGGAGACGTCGACTGCAATCGACTGCAATCGATAGCATTCGTTAGCCAGCGATGCCTCCCACACTCCCGCTACATCAGCGCGGCGCCGGTGCTGGCATTGCCGACGAACCGCGCATAGCGGCGGAGCCAGCCGGTGGTCTCCTGGGGTTTCCAGGGCTTGGCGGCGGCGCGGCGCGCGGCGATCTCGGCGTCGTCCAGCAGGGCCTCGAGGCGGCGCCCTGGAATGTCGAGCCGAATGCGGTCGCCGTCGCGCAGCAGGCCGATGAGTCCGCCTTCGGCCGCCTCGGGGGAGACGTGGCCGATGCAGGCGCCGCGGGTGCCGCCCGAGAAGCGGCCGTCAGTGATGAGCGCGACCGAGTCGCCGAGTCCCGCGCCCATGATGTACGAGGTGGGGCCGAGCATCTCCTGCATGCCGGGACCGCCGCGGGGCCCCTCGTAGCGGATCACGACGACGTGCCCCGACTTGACCTTGCCGGCCAGGATTCCCTCGCAGGCCTCTTCCTCGGAATCGAAGCAGATCGCCGCGCCCTCGAACTGCAGCATGGCGGCGGAAACGCCGGCCTTCTTGACGACCGCGCCCTGCTCGGCCAGGTTGCCGCGCAGGATCGTGAGACCGCCGTCGCGCGAGTAGGCCTGCTCGATCGGCCGGATGATCGTCTCATCCTTGATCTTGGCCTGCCTGCAGATCTCGCCAAGCGTTACGCCGGAGACGGTCGGGCAAGAAAGGTCGAGCAGGCCGGGGATCTCGGCGATGCGCTTGAGAATGGCCGAAATGCCGCCGGCGTTGTGGACGTCGCTCATGTGGTACTCGCTGGAGGGCGAGACCTTGCAGACGTTCGGGCACTTGACCGAGACCGCGTTGATGCGGTCGAGGTCGTAGTCGAGTCCCGCCTCGTGCGCCAGCGCGAGGGTGTGCAGGACGGTGTTCGAACTGCCGCCCATCGCCATATCGAGCGCGAAGGCGTTGTCGATCGCGGCGGTGGTGACGATGTCGCGCGGGCGCGGCGCGCCGGCCTGGGCCATGGCGACGACTCGCTTGGCCGCCTCGCGCCACAGTTTGCGCCGCTTCATGTCGGTGGCCAGGATCGTGCCGTTCCCCGGCAGGGCGAGGCCGATCGCCTCGCAGAGGCAGTTCATCGAGTTGGCCGTAAACATGCCCGAGCACGAGCCGGCGCTGGGACAGGCGCTGCATTCGACGGCGTTGAGCTCGTCGGCGTTGATCGTCTCGTTCTTGAAGGCCGAGACGGCCTCGAAGACCGAGATCAGGTCGAGCGCCTTCTTGTGGCCGGGGATGCCGCCGGCCGCCATGGGACCGC
Source organism: Lentisphaerota bacterium (assembly GCA_012514915.1). Classification (GTDB taxonomy): domain Bacteria; phylum Verrucomicrobiota; class Kiritimatiellia; order RFP12; family JAAYLN01; genus JAAYLN01. The sequence continues at coordinate 6,292 of JAAYZJ010000150.1, forward strand.
CGCTGGCGAAAATCGTCGGGATGTTGGCGCGCAGGGTTCCGATGAGCATGCCGGGGACGACTTTATCGCAGTTCGGGATGCAGATCACGCCGTCGAAGCAGTGGGCCTTGATCATCGACTCGACCGAGTCGGCGATCAGTTCGCGGCTCGGCAGTGAGTAGTTCATGCCGCCGTGTCCCATGGCGATGCCGTCGCAAATGGCGATCGTGTTGAACTCGAAGGGGACACCGCCGGCTTCGCGGATGCACGCCTTGATGAACTCGCCGACCTTGTTCAGGTGGCAGTGGCCGGGCACCACGTCGGTGTAGGAATTGCACACGCCGATGAAGGGCTTGGAGAAATCCTCACGCTTGACGCCCGTGGCCATCAGCAGGCTGCGGTGGGGGGCGCGCTGGAAGCCGGATTTGATGGTGTCGCTGATCATGGTTCGTTCCTTGTTACTTCACCGTGGCGCCGGGGACGGCGCCTTCATCGGGGGTGACGACAAACAGATTGCCGTCGGGGTTGCCCGCCGCGAGCACCATGCCTTCGGAGACTCCGAAGCGCATCTTGCGCGGCGCGAGGTTGGCCACCATGACGAGCCGGCGGCCGACGAGTGTGGCGGGATCGTAGGCTTTGCGGATCCCCGCGAAGACCTGGCGCGGACGCGCCTCGCCGATGTCGAGCTGGAGTCTGAGCAGCTTGTCGGCACCCTCGACCTGCTCGGCCGCCACGACGCGGGCGACGCGCAAATCCAGTTTGCCGAAGGTCTCGATGTCGATCTCGGGCTTGACGGGCTCGGCTGGCGCGGTGTCCGCCGCGGGCGCCGAAGGGGCCGGCGCCGCCTGGCGGCTGCGCTCGACCATCGCGGCGACCTGTTTCGGGTCGACGCGCGTCGCGAGGTAGGTGTACGGGTTGAGTGTCTGGTTCTCGTACGGGTGGCCGATGGCGGCCCAGCGATACGGTTCCTCGCCGAACAACTGCTCGACCTGCGTGGCGTAGCTGGGCAGGATCGGCTTGAGGTAGATGGCCAGCACGCGGAAAATGTTGAGCAGGCTCGTCAACACGCGGCGCGCCGCCTCGGGATCCTGCTTGACGAGCGTCCAGGGGGTTTGCGCGTCGAAGTAGCGGTTGGCCGACTCGGCCAGTTCGCGCACCGCCACCATCACCTGCGAGAAGTCGCGCGCCTCGTAGAGGGCGGCGATCTCGTCGGCCCGGGCGCAGGTGGCCGCGTACAGGGCGCGGCCGTCGGCGTCCATCGTCCCCGTCCGGCCCCCGAGGTTCTTGTGGAGCATCTGGGCGCCGCGGGAGGCGAGGTTGGTGATCTTGCCGACGAGGTCGGAGTTGACGCGCCCGGCGAAGTCGTCCAGGTTCAGGTCGATGTCGTCGGTCGTGCCGTTCAGCTTGCAGGCGTAGTAGAAGCGTAGATAGAGGGGCGGCAGGTGGTCGAGGTAGGTGCGGGCGCTGATGAAGGTCCCCTTCGACTTGCTCATTTTCTCGCCATTGACGGTGAGAAACCCATGCACGAAAACCTGGTTGGGGCCCTTGTAGCCGCCGCACTGGAGCATGGCCGGCCAGAAGAGACAGTGGAAACGGACGATGTCCTTGCCGATGAAGTGGTAGATTTCGGTGTCGGCCGCGTTCCACCAGGCGTCGAACGACTCGCCCTGGCGCGTGCACCAATTCTTGAGCGAGGCCATGTAGCCGATGGGGGCGTCGACCCAGACATAGAAAAACTTGCCGGGGTGCCCGGGGATCTCGAAGCCGAAGTAGGGGGCGTCGCGCGAGATGTCCCAGCCGCGCAGCGGCTCGCCGAACCACTCCATCAGCTTGTTGGAGACGTCGCGCGCGGTATGCCTCGGCAGCCAGTCGCGCAGGTAGTCGCGGTAAGGCTCCAGCTCGAAAAAGAGGTGTTCGCTCTCGCGGATCACCGGCGGCCGGCCGCAGATCGAACAGCGGGCGTCCGCGAGATCGCTGGTCGAATAGGTGGCCCCGCAGCGGTCGCAGGAGTCGCCGTACTGGTCCGCGGCCTGGCATTTCGGGCAGGTGCCCTTGACGAAGCGGTCGGGGAGGAACATCGCGTCGTGCTCGCAGTAGAGCTGGGGCAGCAGGCGCGAAGCGAGCGAACCCGTCTCGACCATGCGGGCGTGGATGGCTTCGCAGAACGCACGGTTCTCAGGACTGTGGGTCGTGTAGTAGTTGTCGAACGCGACCTCGAAATCGAGGAAATCGCGCGCGTGCTCCTCGTGGCTGCGCGCGATCAGGGCCTCGGGCGTGATCCCCTCCTGGCGCGCGCGGATCATGACGGGGGTGCCGTGCGTGTCGTCGGCGCAAACATAGACGCAGTCGTGGCCGCGCATTTTCTGGAAGCGGACCCAGAAATCGGTCTGCAGGTACTCGACAAGATGGCCGATATGGATCGCGCCATTGGCATAGGGCAGGGCGGAGGTGACGATGATGCGGCGACTGTTCATGAAAATTCCGTAAAAAGGAAAATGTTACCCTTCCGGCCGCGATTTGTCCACTCTCGGCTCCACCGAGCGCCGCCTCGCCGACACGTTCGCACGCGCCGCTAGTCGCCCGTCGCGGGCTGGATCGTCTCGCGCGCCACCGCGCCGACGGGATCGTCGTCCGAATCGTAGACGTAGGTCCGCACCCGGTCGGTATCGATTGGCAGCACCTCCAGGGTGGGAGCGTCCTGCGGGTCGCGGCCTTCCCGTGGAAGGTAGGACACCACGCGTGCGGTCAGCGGGCGCCCGCCGTCATCGCGCGTGAGGATGCGTGCGCCATCCCAGGCGAAGTCCTCGCGCCGCTCCTCGCGGAGACGGGTCCAGCCCAGGAGGCGCCCCTGGCCATCGTAGATGTAGTCGTCGCGCCAACGGCGCGGCCAGGAGATCATCGGATCGGTGTAGCGATGCGCCGCGCCGCCGTAGTCGACGGACAGGATCTGGCGGCTGTCGGAATAGGTGCGGATCTCGTTGTTCAGGTAATAGACGGTGAAATAGGCGGGCGGCGAGAAATGGGCGTCGTTGTCCACGATCAGGGCGATATCGACGCGCGAGGTGCGCATGCGGGCCGCCGCGTTGGTGAATCCGCCGCCGTGGTAGTCGATCTCGATGTCGGCCACCAGCGTCTCGCCGACGCGCGGTCGGATCCGGACTTTCGCCGGATCGCCCTGCAGCAGCACCCAGTGCGCCTTCATCCTGGATGTGACGGGATTGCGCGAACCCCGGCCATCGAGCGCGAAACGCCGCGTGTAGTCCATGCCCCGCGCGATCCGGGCGATGGCCGCCGGGCTGTCGAAGAGGCTTTCGCTGGTGGCCAGGTCGAAGAAATCGCGCCCCGCCAAGGCCGGCGTCTCCTCCAGCATGCGGATCGCGGCGAACGGGGGGAGCGCGTTCGTGCGCAGGTCATGCGCCTGGGCAACCAGACGCGCCGCGTCGAGGGTTGCGCCGCTGAACACAACGGGATGCGCCTTGGGGGTCAGGTAGTCGGCCCGTTCGCGGACGTCCTTCTGGCTCATCCGCAGCAGCATTTGCAGCGTCGGCATCAGCATGCCCTGACGAACCAGTTCGGCCTTGACCTCGGGCCGCAAAGCCGCGAGCGCGGCGGCGAACGCCTCGAGCAGGGGGCGGTCCGTGTAGGATGAGCCCGGGGCGATCGTCAGATAGGGAGTGTTGGCGGGGAAGGTGTCGCCCTGAACCTCCTCCCGGTAGTCCTGGTGCTGCGGATAGACGTAGTGCTGGTTGCGCAGGTACTGCAGTGAGAGCAGCAGCATCGCGTGGCCGTCGGCATACGCCTGCCGGGCGTTGCTGCGCCAGAAGGGGCCGGTGCGGTTGGCGGTGGAGGAGTTGCCCAGCACCGGAATGCCGTTGAAGGAGAAACGGGACAAGCCGGTGGCGACCCGCGCGGCGCGCGCGGGCGCGTCGTAGCGGATCGGTCGCAGCTCGGGGAAGAGAGCTAGATTCAGCGTGGAATGACCGTCGTCGCGGTTGTCGTACAAATCGCCCGCGTTGCCGGCCGCGGTGCCTTCCGCCTGCCAGCGGCGGAGGGCCTCCCCCGCCGGTCCGGGCAGCCGGACCCAGCGGTTGGACGGCAGCGGCGTGTCCGCCGGGGGACGCTTGGGAAAGGTGAAGAAGGTCTGGAAGCAGCCGATGTCGAAGTTCCAGGTCGTGTTGGATGCCGAGACCAGGGCATGGTCGGTGACCGGCGCCGGCGCCAGGGGTGCCTGTCCCGCGGCCGGCCGGCCCTGCAGCGCCCCCGCCCGGTCCAGCAGTTCGCGGAAACGGCGCAACCGGCGCAGGGTGGCGAGGTCGGGGTCGCCCGTGATCATGCGCACGTCGCGGAAGCCGCGATCGATCGCCTCGCCAAGCGCGTCGAGCGCCTCTTGCTGCCGCGCCTGACGGGCGAGGGTGCAGGCGAGGTTGTAGCGCCAGGTCGGGTCGTCGGGCAGCAGCGCGACGCCCGCGCGGCAGGTTTGCTCCATAGCGGAAAAATCTTGCTGCCGGAGCTGGCGCTTGAATGTCTCGGCGAGTTGCAGGTGGCGGGGGAACAGGGCCGGCATTAGAAAGACGTTGGTCTGGGCATCGGCCGACCGTACGAAGGCCAGCGCAAGAAACGCGAGGCCCGCCAATCGCAGAAGGCGCATAGTCATGATGGGACGACTATAGCAGTCCCTCGCCCTGACGGCAATGCGTGATCGACCCGGGCTGGTAATCGGTTGGCGACAGGGGGCGCGAAGGATGAGCATGAATCGGTGGGCAAGCGGTGGCGACGTTCGGGCGTGCGCGGAGGGGCTATTCATTTGACAAGATGACATGATTAACAGGATGTCCTGCTTCGCAGGTGCATGGAGCCCGCTGCGTGGGGACATGGACTAACCGCCAAGGTCGTCAGGGGCGTGCCAGCGGATGTGCCCGCTATCCATGCGTCGGAGTCCCGCCTTCA
>JAAYZJ010000151.1 GCA_012514915.1 Lentisphaerota bacterium
TCGCCCATCCAGGATGTGGTCTCGATTGTGCGGACACGAAAAGGGAAGCTAAAGGATGCGCATTTCCTTCTGAATTCTGTATTCTGGCTTCTGAATTCTGTGTGCGCATCCACTATTGTGGATCGCACCCCGATTATTTTAGCCGCAAACAAACCTCTGGACAATCCCCGTCGCTTATGGCAAAGTTGCGCATGCCGTTGCCGGGGTTTCCGTTTTACAAAAAGGACGATCCAACATGACCTTCCGAACACGGGTTGCCGGGTTGCTTCTTCTCCATGCCGCTTGCCTGCCGGTGATGGCGGCAACGGCCCATCTCGTGCCGCGGCCCGTCCGCCAGGATCTGGTGCGCGAGAACGGGGTTCTGTCCATTCCGGCGGGCACCCGGAACAAAACGCTCGACCTGGCGCCGGAGGGCGGCTTCGCCGCGGGGCGCGAGTACACGTTCCGCATCCGCTACGCGGACTGCCGCTTCGCCTTCGTGACCGGCCGCGCCTACACGCCGGTCAAGAGCGCGTTCCTGGCGAGCAACCCCGACCTCAGTCCGCGCCCGGAGATGGTGGTCTTCACGCCGCTGGCCGACCGCGACAAAACAGCCTACGGCATGCGGGTCGTGGAGGATTCGCCGCGGATCACCAGTTGGCGCGACAACTCCGACAGTCTCGCACTGAACTATGTCATGCCGCCACAGACCTTCGCGACGATCGACAACGTGGCGCGCTGGCAGGAGAAGGAGGCAGGGGCGCTGCGGCACGATCTGGCGCGGGAGGATATCCGGTTCGGCGTCGCGATCACGGCGACGCATCTCCGCTTCTCCGTGAACGGGGTGCTGCTGCGCCAGTTGCCGCGGGAGGATATCGATCCCGCCGCCTGCGTGCTGCGGCTCCAGGGCGTGACCGTCGCCGCCGGCACGGCCGAGGTCGCCGAGCTCTCGCCGCGCTTCCTGGTGATCGACATCTCCGAGCGGTTGAACGCCTCCGGCCTGCCGGGGTTCGGCACGGCGACGAACCTTCCCGCCGGCGGGGAGGTGGAGGTGGGCGGCGTGCCGTTCCGCCTGCCGCCGCGGCAGAAGTTCGACCATCTCGACCTCGCGATGAGCTGGATGGACGCCGCCATGCGCGGCGGCTACGACGAAACCGAGGTCTGGACGCGCTGGCGCGCCGCGACCGACAAGGTGCCGCTCCGCTACCAGTTCCGCGTGCCGTTCGACCATTACGACACCCTCTACGTACTGGCCGCCTCAGGCGATGTCAAGGACACGGTGCCGCGCTTCACGGCGCAGTTCTACCTGCCCAAACGGGGCCGGCCGGTCAATGTCGCCTCCCCCGATGTTCCCGCTTTCCAGGCGAAGGCCGAGGTGGCCGATTCCCTCATCCTGCGCGCGGCGACGGGCAAGGAGGCGCGCCTCTACCTCGTCCGGGTGCCGCTCGAGCCGGGCCGGTTCACCAAGTTCAGCCGCGCCGGCTATTTCGACATGGAGCTGACCAAGGAGGTGCAAACCTACCGCACGTATCCCGATCCGCTGACGCACAGCATCCATGGGGCGGGGCTGCCTAGCTCGGTGCGCGTGTTCGGCATCACCTTCGGCCGTGCGCCGCTCCGGACGACCTTCGATCCCGGCGCCCTGGCCAATCTCTGGACGGAGGGCGAGGAGGTCTCCTACACCGTGGGCCTGGAGAACACCACGGACGCCAGGCGCAGGGTCAGGCTCGCCTTTGCCGCCCGGAGCTACGACGGCATGGACGCCTACGCGGACGACGCGGGCGCGAGCGTCGGGCCCGGAGAGAAAAAGGAGCTGAAATTCACCTTCAAGCCGAAACGGTTCGGCCACTACCATGTGACACTCGTCA
>JAAYZJ010000152.1 GCA_012514915.1 Lentisphaerota bacterium
AGGCGCCGAATGGGTGCGGATCGTCCCCGAGATCGATGTCACTGCGTGCAGTGCCTTTTTCCACCTTCGGATGGGCGGAGCCGTGGCGGTCGATGAAACGCTCGTGCGTGGTCTTCATCCGGCCTCGCGCGGGGGGCGGTTCTTCGGCGGCCGGCTCCGTGCCGTGGAAGGCGAGTCGATGCTTCTCCGCTACTTCGCCCAGGATGGCGGCGCCGGCCCTGGCGCGGCCGTCAGAACCTACGAGATCGGCGGGGAGATGAAGCTCGAACGGGTCGCAACGCCCGATCCGATGCCCGACACCGAGGCCGGCGCATCCTTCGATCCGGTCATCCGCGACACGGGCCACTCGTATGCGATTGTCGCTCCCGGCGGGGAAATCTACCACGTCGCCAAGAACGAGCCCTGCTTCGACGCGCCGGGCGACAGGCTTGTCCGGGAGATCGTGACCGAACGCAGCATGCTGTGGCTTGGGGGCACCTTCTTCGAGCTGCCGCGCCCCTCGTCGGGCGGCGTGCGCAAGCTCAAGCCGATCGCGACCCCCGGCAGGCGCATCAGCGACTTCTGCTCCTGGCGCGGCATGCTCGTGATGACCGGCGTCGACGCCACCGAGGACGGGCCGCACACCCTCCGCGCGCCCGATGGTACCGGTCTGTGGTTCGGCAACGTCGATGATCTCTGGCGCATGGGCACGCCGCGCGGCACGGGCGGCCCCCTCAAGGAGACGTTCCTCTACAAGAACCAGGCCAGCGAGCCCTTCCTGCTCCTTGGCTACCGCACCATCGCGCTCGCGCTGGAGCACGATGGTGCCGGGACGATCCGCTTGACCGTCGACGTCGACTTCGCCGGCGACGGCACCTTTGCCGCCTGGCAGGCCATCGAGGCGGCCCCCGGCGTGAAGACGGAGTTCGTCTTTCCAGCGGGGTTCAGTGCCCACTGGGTCCGCCTCCGTCCCGATGCCGACTGCCGGTCGAGCGCGACCTTCACGCTATCCTAGCGCTCGATTGAAGGATGCGCATGCATCAAGACGGTGCATAGCGTTGTTCTCCCGGACGTGATCACTTAGGCGAGCGCCTCCCGCGATGTTCCGCGGCCGATGTGCCCGCACCTATTCCGGCCAGACTGGCTGCATGCGGATGGTGTCGATCCACCAGGTGCCGCCGGTCTGCTGGACTGGGCCGACCGTCAATTGGTAGTAGTCCACCGGCGCCGTCGGCCGCCGTACGTCGAGCGTGATTTCCCGCCAGGCGGTGTCCGCCGTGGCGTTCACTTTCAAGGGCTCGCAGGGATCGTCCCAGTGGGGAATGAATGGCTTCGCGGCCGGGTCGCGGGCGGCAAGTGCCATCACCAGTCCGGATTTGGCGCCGCCCGGACGCACGGGGGTCAGGGTGAGGGTCAGGGGGGTCGGCTTGTCCGCCCGCACCCACACGCTGAGCCGGTGCGCCAGGTTGGGAACCTGGTGCAGGCGCTGCACGGTGAATGACAACGCCGCGCCCTCCCGCGGCGTGAAACGGAGCGACAGCGGGGCGGAGTGATGCACCGCGGTGTCCGGCTCGCCCCCCAGCGGCTGATTGTGGCGTTGGTAAAGATCGATGACCTCGTCGTCGGGCGCGCCGCCG
>JAAYZJ010000153.1 GCA_012514915.1 Lentisphaerota bacterium
ACCCTACTTCACGACCAAGTGGGGCAATCCCTCGAGCATGCACCGCTTCGGCGGCCAGGTCATGCGCGACGTCGAAGACGCGCGCGCGCGCATCGCCGCGCTGATCCACGCCGAGCCGTCGGAGATCGTCTTCACAAGCTGCGGCACCGAAAGCAACAACATGGCGATCTACGGGGCAGCCGAGATCCTCGGTCCCGCGGCATCGATCCTCACCTCGCGCGTCGAGCACCCCGCCGTGCTGGGGCCGTGCCGCCACTTCCACGACGACCACGGCTACCGCGTCGTGGAGATCGGCGTCGACGGAGGCGGCCTGCTCGACCTCGACATGCTGCGCGACGAACTGCTGCGCGGCCCGGCCGTCGTGTCGCTCATGTGGGCCAACAACGAGACGGGCGTCCTCTTCCAGATGGAGGAGATCGCCAGGCTCGTCAAGGCCGCCGGCGCCGTGCTGCATACCGATGCGGTGCAGGCCGTCGGCAAGGTGCCGGTCGATGTCCGGCAGGTGCCGGTCGACATGCTCTCGTTCTCGGGCCACAAGCTGCACGCCCCGAAGGGAATCGGCGTTCTCTACGTCCGCCGCGGCACGCGCCTGAAGACCTACATGCTCGGCGGCCACCAGGAACACGGCCGCCGCGGCGGCACGGAAAACGTCCCCTACATCGTCGGCCTGGCCCGCGCCTGCGATCTAGCGGGTGAACACCTCGCCGACAGCACCTCAACGGCGGCGCTGCGCGACCGGCTCGAAGCCGGCCTGCTGGCGAGCTGCCCCGACGCGAGCGTCAACGGCGACCGCGCGCACCGCGTCCCCAACACCACCAACATGAGCTTCTCGCTGATCGAGGGCGAGGCGATCCTCTACCACCTGAGCGACCTCGGCATCTGCGCCTCGTCGGGATCGGCCTGCTCGTCAGGTTCCCTCGAACCCTCGCATGTGATCCGCGCGATGGGAATTCCCTTCACGGCGGCGCACGGCTCGATCCGCTTCAGCCTCAGCCGCTACACGACGGGTCAGGAGATCGACTACGTCCTCGCGCAGATGCCCCCCATCGTCGCCAAGCTGCGCGCCATGTCGCCCTTCGTGAAGTAGCTACAGCCAGTCCCAAGCGACGACCTTCCAGCGGCCGGTGTAGGCGTCGCGCAGCACGATCGCCACCGCCCGCTGGATGGCCGTCGTCCGGCCGCTCGGAGCCGTCGTCTTCCCCGCCAGGCAAATCACGAACACGTGCTGCCGGAACGAAATCCGCTCCGCCAGCCCGCGGAGAATGTCTTCCTTGAGATCGTTGCCGCGGCTGCCCTGCCAAGGGCGCGCCTGACTGAGATCGGACGGATCGGACTGATCAGACGGATCGGTCGCATCGCGGTACAACGGCACGCTGCCAATGCCATAGCACAGATCACCGACGCCGATCGGGGTGTTTCCGGGGGCGTAAAGCTCTTGCTGCGCCGCGAAGAAAACCTCCTGCATCCAGTCGATGTCGCTGCCGAACAGGTTGGTCTGGCTGCCCGGTATACCGACGGTCAGATCGGCCAGCAGCGCCCGCACGACGTTGGTGTGGGTCGTGCTGAAGTGGACCAGCCCGCGGACGGGGGTGTTGGTGGCGCGTGCGGTGAAGAGTTCGAGCACGGAACCGGACGAGTAGGAGAATTCCGTGCCGTCGGGGAAGGCGTATTGCGCCAGCAAGGTGGGATCGGCCAGGCAGATCGACTGCCAGAGGTTGGAGTTGGCTGATGTGTCGGGATGGCCCGGATTGGGGTAAGGCTGCTGAATATACCCGATATCTCCGGCGCGGTCGAGCAGTCGGTTGAAGTGCACAAGCGGCAGCCCTTGGCCGAAGGGATTGTGCCAGGGATTGCAGATCACGTTGGTCGAGCCATCGAGCGAGCAGACGGGGCGCGGACCTGCCGACGCGTCCCAGGCGGGTGTGGCGCGGTCGGCGGGCAGGTAGCGGTGCCAGTCCTCGCGATAGCCGTTGCGGCGCGGGTCGTTCACCTCGTACCCGCACGGCTCGGTGAAGACCAGCAGGTTGGTGCGGGCCGCGTGTTCATGGTCACCGGGATGGTAGCCCGCCGCCTCGTCCACCCAATGCTCGCCGAGCTTGACGCGTGCCAGCAAATGGATCGTGTTGGTGACGGTTACGGTGGTTCTGACCCACACGGTCGGAGCTTCGGGACGCTCCTTCGGCAGGTAGGTGGAATAGCTGGCGATACCCAGTGGCAGGAATAGATTGGTGTGAGCCAGGTAGATGACTGGTGGCGTTAAGTCGGGATCTGTTGTTTCGTATGCCACCAGGCTGCTGGTGTCGGTTCCCGATTCAGGCATGTAGCGTGTATGATCGTCGTGCGGTGTAGTGACGGCACGGGAGACGCGCACCGGAAACGAGACATACGGCGGCGGCAGTGTGGCGGTGACGAACTCGTTAATGGTGCCATACGCCATTTCGGGGATGTTGGTGGAGAAGGTGAAGCCGAAGCGCTCATCCGGGAAGATGATGTTGTTGGTCCAGTTCACGTCCTCGTTGTCGTTGTCGTAATTGATCAGGTCTCTATACGGCTTGGGCCAGTTTGACGGCGGCCAGTTGGTGTAGACCGCGACAACCAGTTGCGCCTCGTCGGCTTCTTTGGTGATGCTGTTGGTGGCGAAGGGGAACCAGAGTTCGACACCGGGGGCGTAGTGGTTGGGCTTGGCAATCCCGTCATCGAAGTAATCGTCCTCCAGCGGCACCATCCCCACGGCGACCTCGTTGATCAGCGGCACGTCTTCGACGGGCCACGGCTCCTGCCAG
>JAAYZJ010000154.1 GCA_012514915.1 Lentisphaerota bacterium
CCTCGTCGGTGGTCTGCGCCCTCTCCGTAATCCCGTCCGATGGACATTTTGTCTGGGCGGGCCGCATCGACAACGACTGGTTCACGCCGGCCAACTGGGAACCTCTCGGCCTGCCGGCGGTCGGCGACACCGTCCTGATCGGTCCGGATGCAAGCGTCCGGCTGACCAATACGACCCCCGTGTTGAGTGAACTGGTGCTCACCAATGCGATGTTAACAATGACGAACTGGAGCACGGCGCTGCGTGCCGACACGGTCCTGATTGCCAGAGGTGGCAGGCTCACCCTGCCGGGATCGTTCACGGACACGGAGATGTCCAACCGTGTCTGGGTCGTGTGCCACGATTTTACACTGGCCGCGGAAGGCGAGATTGACGTCGACGGGCAAGGCTACGGTGGCGGCTACGGTCCCAGCAACGCGGGTACCGCACAGCGGGCCGCTGGCGGTGGCTACGGTGGCCGTGGCGGCAGTAACCCCAAGTGGGGCGATTCCCGCAACGGGCTTGCCTACGGCACGCCGGAGGGGCCCCTGCAACCGGGCAGCGGTGGCTGCGGCATCGATTATGGCGGCGCGGGTGGCGGACTGGTCCAGATCGAGGCCACCGGGTCGATCGCGATCCACGGCGCCGTCCGCGCCGATGGACTCATCGGCCGCGCAAGCCGCTACCAAGGCCCCGGCGGTGGCAGCGGTGGCGGGGTCTACCTGGCATGCCAGCGCTTCACCGGCAGCACCAGTGGCTCGATCTCCGTCCGCGGCGGCAGTGGGGTGAAGGAAAAAGTCACATCAATCGCGCCGCGTGGTGGCGGCGGACGCGTCGTGATTCATTACGAAGAGGCGGCTCCCTGGCCGCCCGTCGCCATCGAAGCCGATGTCGGCGCATCGGGCACGGAGACGGAAGCCAACGGGGAGTCGCACTCGGCAGGATGGGGGTCGCTGTACGTCTCCGACGACAGCCTGCTGCGGGGCGTGAATGTGCTGGACGCCGTGTTCCCCGTGCGCCATGCCGTGGTCTGGATCGGCGGATGCACCCAATGGCAGGTCGCCAACCTGGCTGTCACCAATGCGGCATTCCGCCTGGGCGATCCCCATGTCGTCCTGCGGGTGTCCGATGAACTCGTGATCGGCCCCGGCGGCAGGCTGGGCGCCGCGTGCGTCGAAGCGGGGGCCGTCACGCTGGCCGACGGCGGCAGCCTCGACATCCGGGCCGGCGCCCCCGCCGCGCCGGATGGCTGGGGCGGCGAACTGCGCGTCGCAGGCACTTTGTCCATCGGCGCCGATTCGACCCTGCGCCTGTTCGCCGATTACGCGTCGGGAACCGTGCCCCGCGTCCGCGCGCGGGAGGTGCGTGTCGAGGCCGGCGGTCGGGTCGACGCCGCCGCCAAAGGCTACAAGAGCGCGGCCGGCCCAGGTGCCGGCTACGCCTCGGGGTCGCGCAGCGGCGGCGGCTACGGTGGCCAGGGCGGGGCCGGCAAGACGACCGATGCGAACGGTGGCAAGACCTACGGGTCGCCGGTAGGGCCGCTGCTGGCCGGGAGCGGCGGCTGCTATAACGGTCGTGGCGGCGACGGTGGCGGGCTGGTCCACATCGAGGCGGACGGCACCATCACCCTGGACGGCACGATCACGGCGCAGGGGGGCCAACCCCTGGATGCGGACGATGGCACTGCCGGCGGCGGCGCGGGCGGCGGCATCCTGTTGGCCGGCCGGAAATTGACGGGCAGCGGTCTGCTCTCCGTGCGGGGCGGAGATGGACGCACCTATGCCGGTGGTGGCGGCGGGGGGCGTATCGCGCTGTGGACCGGGGTCCCGCCGGAGCACTTTGGGGCGATCTGGCAGCGGCTGCTGGCGACAGGCCAGGCGCCGGAGTCCATGACGTCGACGAACGCGCTGCCCGCGACGTTCGACGGAACCTTTGAAACCAACGTCGAACTGGCCGGCGGCACCGGCGGCACCGGCAGCGCTGCCGGCCAGCCGGGCACCTACCGCTGGATCGCCGCCAAGGCTGGACTGGTGTTCGTGGTGCGCTGACAAGGAACCACGAAGCACGCGAAGATCGGGCAGGCATTCCTGCCTGTCCGGGGACGCCTCCGAGATGCGTTCCGACGTTGCCATTGAAGTGTCCGAACGTTAGAACTCTAGAACTCCCGCACTTCCTTACCGTTTGCATCCCGCGCCCGCTTGGGTTATCATGGTGATTCCTGTAACCGAGGAGCAACACCATGAGTGATTTTGTCTACCAGCCGTCCCCTTGTGTCCCCTTCCGCGATCTGGACGTCATCGAACGCTGCCGCAACCTGTCGCGGGAGGAGCTGGTGCGCCACGCCAACCCCGACTTCAAGATCCGGATTCTGCCGGCCGAGGAGATCACCTTCCTCTGGTTTGGCGACCTAGTCTCACAGATCGTCCGGGCGCGCGACGAAGGGCGCAAGTGCGTTCTGCTGCTGCCGAACCCCTGGCCCGGCTACCGCCATGTCGCGCATATCCTGAACGCCGCCCGGATCGACTGCCGCCACCTCTGGGCCTTCGCCATGGACGAGTATGCCGACCAGGACGGCAACATCGCCCCCGCCGACTGGCCCTGGGGCTTCACCAACGCTATGGTGCAGTTCTTCTGGAACGCGCTCGACCCGGCGCTCCGCCCCCCGCGCGAGCAGTTCATCGGCTTCACCAAGAAGAACCTGCCGGTCTACGGCAAGCTGATGGAGGATCTCGGCGGGGTCGACTGCGCCTATTTCGGTCCGGGCTGGACCGGCCATCTGGCGTTCGTCGATCCCGATGCGCCGGAGTTCGACCTGCCGCTGGAGGAGTGGAAGCGGGCCGGCGCCCGCATCGCCACCCTGAGCCCCTTCACCCTGGCGCAGAATTCGCTGCACGGCTGCTTCGGCGCCAGCGGCGACCTCGCCCGCGTGCCGCCCAAGGCGGCCACCATCGGCCCGGCCGAGGCGATTGCCTGCAAGCACCGCTGGGACACGCACTCGATCTCGATCCAGGGCACCGTCTCGAGCTGGCAGCGGCTCACGACGCGCCTGTGCCTGCATGGCCCGGTGACGCCGCGCATCCCCGGATCGATCCTGCAGACCCTCAAGACCGACGTCTTCATCAGCGAGACGGCCGCCCTGCCGATCGAGCAGACCTGGTCGCTGGGCTATTGACGATCCAGCCGCCCGCTGTGGCGGCGTGAAGCAAGCACCGCAAGGAGACCCGCACGATGTCACGCATCTACAATTTCAGCGCCGGCCCCGCCGTTCTGCCGCTCGAGGTACTCCAGGAGGCCCAGGCCGACCTGGTCGACTACCGCGGCTCGGGGATGTCCATCATGGAGATGTCCCACCGCGGCAAGGAGTACATGGCCGTGCAGGAAGAGGCGCAGGCCAACCTGCGCGAGCTGCTGGGGCTGACCGACGACTACGCCGTCCTCTTCATCCAGGGCGGGGCCAGCCTGCAGTTCGCCATGCTCCCCATGAACTTTCTCGGGCGCGACGCGGTCGCCGACTACGTCAACTCGGGCCACTGGGCTGCGGCGGCGATCAAGCAGGCCCGGCTCGTGGGGCAGGTCAACCAGGCCGCCAACTGCGAGAAGGACATTCCCACCCGGATGCCGGAGGCCTCGGAGCTGACGTGGACGCCGGGCGCCGCCTATGCGCACATCACGTCGAACGAGACGATCTCAGGCGCACAGTGGAAGAGCCTGCCGGTGACGGAGGCGCCGCTCGTGGCCGACATGTCGTCGGATATCCTCTCGCGTCCGGTCGATGCCGCCAACTTCGCCATGATCTATGCCGGTGCACAGAAGAACCTGGGTCCCGCCGGGTTCGCGCTGGTCGTCATCCGCAAGGATTTCGCCGAACGCGGCAACAAGGCGCTCCCCGCCATGCTGCGCTACACGACCCATATCGAGAACGGCTCGATGTACAACACGCCGCCTTGCTTCAGCATCTACATGCTGGCCCTCACCACCCGCTGGCTCAAGCGGTTCGGGCTCGCGCAGATGCACCGCCAGAACGTGGAAAAGGCCGCGCGGCTCTACGCGGCCATCGACAGCGGCACCTTCTACCGCGGCACGGCCGCCAAGGCCTTCCGTTCCGACATGAACGTCACCTTCCGCCTGCCGACCGAGGAGCTCGAGGCCCGTTTCTGCGAGGAAGCCTCCAAGGCCGGTCTCAAGGGGCTCAAGGGGCACCGCTCCGTCGGCGGCATCCGCGCGTCGATCTACAACGCCTTCCCGGTCGAGGGCGTCGAGAGGCTTGTGCAGTTCATGAAGGATTTCGAGAAACGATGCGGCTGAGGGTCGGCGACAGCGGAGCGACGTGCCGGCGCGACGCGGAAAGCGCCCGGACGGAGTTCGCCGCATGAGAGGGCGGCGCGTCGAGGCGATGGAGGAGCGGCTGCACCAGGCGCTGGAGCGTGTCGACGCCGAACTGGAGCGTCGCCATGGCGACCGCTACGACCTGCACCCCGCCCGCGCGCCGCATGGCGCGGCCGCCCGCCGCCAGTACGACGGGCTCTTCGAGATGACCGCCGGCTTCAGCGCCGGCTACGGCTCCGAGCATGGGCCCGGCTATGCGCTCGCGCTGCGGGTGGTGACCCTCGCGCACGTCCCGCCGGCGGAACGCGACCGCTTCGAGCAGGAGGCCGTCGATCTCCTCGAACAGGAGCTCGACCGGACGTTTCCCAACCGTGAACTGAACATTGTCCGCGACATCCACGGACTGAAGATCGTCGGCGACCTGAACCTTTCCTGAGCCGAGAGGCCGGATGACACTGGCGGTGACAATGACGCATGGCGTGCTCGGCACGCTGCTCGACGACTGGTCGTCGCTCGGGCTGGGCACCCTGTTGCATGTGGTTCTCGCCAGCCTCGTCACCCTGCACAACCTGCGGGAGCCGCGCGAACCCCGCTCGACCCTGCTCTGGATCTACCTGGCCTGGGCCCTGCCGGGGGTCGGCGCGCTCCTCTACCTCGCGTTCGGCGTCAACCGCATCCCCGTCAAGGGCTGGCAGAAGCAGCGGTCGGACCAGAGCTTCTGGGAGGCGCGCCGCGACCAGGTGGCGGCCTCGCATCCCCTCGCCTACTGGCGCGGCCTGCAGAACGCCCTGCAGACGAGCCCGGAGCACCCCTCGGATCTCGAACTCAACCAGATCCTCGACAAGCTCCACCCCGGGCATCCGCTGCTCGGCGGCAACAGCATCGCCATCCATACCGACGGCGACGAGGCCTACCCGGCCATGCTCGAGGCGATCGCCAAGGCCCGCCACCACATCCACCTGCAAAGCTACATCATCGGGCATGATGCCGTCGGGCGTCATTTTCTCGACCGCCTGGCGCAACAGGCCCGCGCGGGCGTGCGGGTGCGGCTCCTTTACGATGATTTCGGCTCGGGCAAGGCGCGCCTGACGGGGCTGTTCCTCCGCTACCGGCGCGTCCCCAATCTCCAAATCGTCGGCTTCTCGCAGGTCAACCCGATCAAGCGCCAGTTCCAGCTCAACCTGCGCAACCACCGCAAGCTGCTGATCGTCGACGGGCACATCGGGTTCATCGGCGGCATGAACATCAGCGCGATCCATGGTCACCCCGACCGGGACCGGGCCGGCATTCGCGACTATCATTTCGCCGTGCGGGGCCCGATCGTGCTGGAACTTCAGTACACCTTCCTGCGCGACTGGTACTACATGACCGACGAGAATGCCGACCGGCTCCTATCGCAGGACCACTTTCCCCAGATCGAGGCCCGGGGCGATGCCGCGATACGGATCGTCAACGCGGGGCCGACCTCGGAGCGCGAAGCGCTGTGCGACGCCAACTTCGCGTTGATCGGCACGGCGCGGTCGCAAGTGCTGCTCGGCACGCCCTATTTCGTGCCACCCGACGACATGCGGCGGGCGCTGCGGGTGGCGGCCCTGCGCGGCATCGACGTCCGCCTGCTGATCCCCGTCCGCACCAACCACCTTTCGACCACCTATGCCGCCCGCGCCGGCTACGAGGAGATGCTGGCGGCCGGGGTCCGGATCTTCCTGCGTCGTCCGCCCTTCATGCACAGCAAATTCCTGATGATCGACGGACGGACGGCCATGGTGGGCACGGCCAACTTCGACAACCGCAGCCTGAAGCTCAACTACGAAACCAATCTGATCGTCTTCGACCACGCCTTTTCCGACCGCTTCAAGCAGCGGGTGCTCAACGACTACGCCAACGCCGACGAACTGCATCTCGACGCCTGGCGCCGGCGCCCCCGCGCCCAGCGGCTGGTCGAGAACTTCTTCAACCTCGCCAGCCCGGCCCTGTAGCGCGGGCGCGGCAAGCGGGCTACTCGAGCCCCAGCCGGATTTCCAGCGCCCGGTCGCGACGCGCGCCCAGCTTGACGGCCTGCCGGTAGTACGCCTCGGCATCCCGTCGCGACTCCGCCCCGCGGTTCTGCGACAAATGCAGCCAGGCGAGATTCAGGTAGGCATGCGGATGCGTGGGAGCCAGGACAATGGCCTGGTCGAGCGCCAGCATCGCGTCGAACGTCCGTCCCGCGCCGCAGTAGGCGGCGGCCAGCGCCAGCAGCAGCGGCAGATCCTCACGCGGCCCGCGGAGATCCTCGAGCGCGGCGAGCGCCTCGTCGCACCGCCCCTGGCGCGTGCGGGCCAGCGCCAGCAGCAGACGGGCCGAACGGTTGGCGGGATCGGCCCGCAGCACGTCGACCAGCAGGCGGGTGGCATCGGCCAACTGGTCGTCCTCGAACAACATGCGGGCCTGCCGCA
>JAAYZJ010000155.1 GCA_012514915.1 Lentisphaerota bacterium
ACGCGCAACCTCCCCTGCCAGCCCTGCCTGTCGCGGCGCTGCCGCCGCGGCGACCACGCCTGCCTGGCCGGCCTCTCTCCCGACGAGGTGGAGGCCGCCGCCCGCGGGCTGCTCGGCCTGGCCGGCGACGACGGGCCCCGCGCCGGCGAAGGAGGCCCGCCGTGACCAGTCTGCAACTGGGGCTGGGAGACGTGCTGCAGATCGCCATCCTGGCGGTCGCGATCTTCTTCCTCTTCAACCTGTTCCGCGGCACGCGCAGCGCGCAGATGCTCTTCGGCCTGACCATCATCCTGCTGGGGCTGATCGCCCTGACGCTGTTTTTCCGCTTCGAGGTGCTCGGCTGGCTGCTGCGCAAGCTTCCCTTGTTCCTGGTGTTCGCGCTGGTGGTGATCTTCCAGCCGGAAATCCGCCAGGCCCTGGCGATCATCGGGCGCCGGCGCGCGCGGCTGGCCTGGAACCAGGCGGGCACGACCACGCGCATCGACCAACTGGTGGCGGCGGTCGAGGAGCTGGCGCGCAACCGCATCGGCGCGCTGATCGCGATTGAGCGCGAAATCAGCCTCGACGGCTACCGTCAGAACGGGACGCTGCTCAACGCGCCGCTGGTGCCGCGCCTGCTGACGGCCATCTTTTTCCCGCGGGCGCCGCTGCACGACGGCGGCGTGATCATCCGGGGCAACACGATCGTCGCGGCGCGCTGCATCTTTCCGCTGCTCACCACGGGCAGCACGCAGAGCTACGGCATGCGGCACCGGGCCGCCCTGGGGCTGAGCGAGGAGACCGACGCCATCGTCATCGTCGTCAGCGAGGAGCGCGGCAGCATCTCGCTGGCCTTCCAGGGGCGCCTCCTGCAGGATGTCGCCCCACCCCGGCTGACGCGCTATCTGGAGGCGCTGACCCCGAAGGAGGGCTTCATGGACGCCTGGCGGCGCATCCTCTCGCGGATCGATCTGGACGGCGGATCGACCGAGGGGAGCCGCCCGCCCGAGCCGCCGCGGCGGGAGTCGGACCGGCCATGAAACTCGATTTCCAGAAACGGCTGCGCCTCTGGCTGGAGGAGAACGGCTTGATCGCCCTGATCGCCCTGATCCTGGCCGTGCTCGTCTACCTGACCATCCTCGAGCTCGTCAGCAACACGACGACCCGCACACTCCCCGTCGAGATCGAGCGCGAGCCGGGCCTGGCGCTGATGGCGGTGCACCCGGCCCGCGTCGAAGTGACGTTCCGCGGCGCGCTGGCCGAATTCCAGCGGCTGGACCGGGCCGACCTGCGCGTCGTGGTGCGGCATCCGCGCGGCGGCGAGGCGGGGGTGGCGCGCCTGCCGATCGGCAGCCGCAACGTGCGTGGCGCCGCCGGACTGCGGATCGTGAGCATCGATCCGGCCACGGTCGAGATCACCTTCGACCGCCAGGGGCAGCGGGAATTCGCCATCGAGCCGCCGCATCTGGAGGGCAAGCCCTTCCGGGGGCGGGCCGAGGCGGAGTATACGCCCCGAACCGCCGTCGTCCGCGGCGCCCGCCTGCAGCTCGACCGGCTCCACGACTCGGGGGTCACACTCAAGCTCGAGCCCATCAACATCGATGGGCGCGTGCAGGGCTTCAGCCGGCGCGTGGCCATTCTGCCGCCGGCCGAAGCTTGGATGCCCGAGATCGAGCCGGAAAGCGTGCTGGTCAGGATCAACATCACCCCCGACAACATCCAGCGGGAGTTCGCGCGGATTCCGGTCCGTTTGGCCCGGCTGCCGCACCAAACCAACAACACGGTGGCGCGCTTCGAACCGGACGAGGTGACCGTCCGGCTGACGGGTTGGACCGAGGCTCTGCAGACCCTCTCCTCGCAGGTCATCCGCGTCTATGCCGACCTGCCCGAGGCCGACCGCCCCCCCACCAACGCCCTTCCGCTGCAGGTCCTGCTCCCCGCGGGGCTGGCCATCGACGCCGTCGCCACACTCCCCGAGACGGTCCGTCTGCTCGGCCCGGCGGCCGATTAGAAACGACACGACATGTCCGAAGCCAAACCACGAACCAGTAAGTCCACCGCCGCGACCGAGACCCCGCTGCGCTGGCTGGGGTATCTCCTGATCGTCCTCTCGGTCTTTCCCGTGCTGAGCCTGGTCAGCTACGACAGCGGCGACGTCTTCTGGATCCAGGTGCCGCGCAACGACCCGCCGGCCAACCTGATCGGCATCGCCGGCGCGCTGGGCACGGCCGTCGCCTATCTGCTGTTCGGGTTCGGCGCCTGGCTGCTGCCCGCCGGGATGCTGATCTTCAGCATCCGCCTGGCGGCGGGGCGCAATGTGCGCCCGTGGCGGTGGCTGGGGTGGTGCCTGCTGTTCCTGGTCGCCTGCTGCGGCTGGCTCCAACTGGGCGACAACCTGCTGGCGGGCGCGATGGACCGCCTCGGGATCGGGCACAACCCCGGCGGACTGGCCGGCTGGCTGCTGATGTCCTGCTTCCTCGAACCGCTGATCAGCCCCGTCGGCGGTACGCTGGTCGTCCTGACCCTGATGCTCATCGCGCTGACCATGGCCATCGGCCCCCATGCCATCGGCGAGGGGTGGCGCGACCTGCGCGAGCGGCGCCGGCAGTGGGTGATGAACCGGGCGGATCAGACCGAGCGGCTGGAGCTGGAGGAACGCGCGCTGGCGCGGCAGCTCGAGCGCGACCGCAAGGCCGCCGAGCGCGAGGCCGGGCGGCTGGCGCGCGAAGCGGCGCGGGCGGCGCGCGAGGCCGAACGGGAGGCGCGCCGGCAGGCGCGCGAGGCCCGCGAGCAGGCCGAGGCGGAGGAAGCGGCCGAACGGCAGCGCGCCTACGAGGCGCGCAAGGAGCAGTTGCGACTCGAGCGGGAACGCGAAGCCGGCCGCGTCGAAGCCCAGCGCGCGGCCGCCGGGCAGGCGCGTGCCGCCGCCCAGGCGGAGCAGCCTCCTGCTCCGGAAACGCCCGCCGCCAGGGCGGACGCGACACCGGCCGCCGCCGCGGCGGACAACGCCCCCGACGATCAGCTCCCCTCGCCCTATCAACTCCCCTCCGTCGACCTGCTGGCGCCGCTCCCCGCCGGCGACGCCGTCTATGGCGATGTCGATCAGAAGGCCGACACGCTCGTCAAGACGCTGTCGGAATTCAACATCCCCGTCGAGGTGACGCATATCGTCAAGGGCCCCGTCGTCACCAGTTTTGAACTGCTGCCCGCGCCCGGCATCCGCGTCGAGCGGATCGCCACCATGGCCAGGAACCTCGAGATGGCGCTCAAGGCGACCAGCATCCGCGTCGAGGCGCCGATCCCCGGCAAGGGCGTGGTCGGCGTCGAAATGCCCAACGAGAAGGCGAGTCCGGTGACCGTCCGCGAGATCCTCGAGGGTGAACGGTGGGCCGCATGCGCGCGGGAGATGGAGTTGCCGGGGCTGCTCGGCAAGAACGTCAGCGGGCAGGATCTGATCATTGACCTGACGTCGATGCCGCACCTGCTGGTGGCCGGCGCGACCAACTCGGGCAAGAGCGTCTGCATCAACGCGATCCTGACGGGGCTGCTGATGTCGCGCACGCCCGAGCAGCTGCGCCTGGTGCTCGTCGACCCGAAGATCGTCGAGTTCGCCCCCTACAACGAGCTACCCCATCTCGTCGTGCCCGTGATCACCGACCCGAAGAAGGTCGCCCTCGGCCTGCGCTGGGCGATCCACGAGATGGAGAAACGCTACAAGCTCCTCAACGCGGCGGGGGTGCGCAATATCTCCGCCTACAACCGCCGCGAGACGATCGTGCAGCCCGAGCTGTTCGGCGCCGACGAGGCGGTCGCCCCCGAACCGGCGGCGCCCGCCCTACCGGCCCGGCTCCCCTACATCCTGATCGTGATCGACGAGCTGGCCGACCTGATGCTGCAGGCGGGCCCCGAGATCGAGAACGGCATCACCCGGCTGGCCCAGTTGTCGCGCGCCGTCGGCATCCACCTCCTGATCGCCACCCAGCGCCCCTCGGTCAACGTCATTACCGGCACGATCAAGGCCAACTTCCCCGGCCGCATCGCCTTCCAGGTCGCGCAGCGGGTCGACAGCCGCACGATCCTCGACGGCATGGGGGCCGAAACCCTGATCGGCAAGGGCGACATGCTGTTTCTCAACCCGCGGACGAGCAAGATGGTCCGGGCGCAGGGCGCCTACATCGGCGATGACGACGCCAAGCGGGTGGTCAACTTCATCCGCGGCCAGAGCCGCCCCGTCTACATCAAGGAGGTGCAGGACCGGCTGGCGGCATCGGACGACGGGACGGCCGACTCCACGCCGGGCGAGGGAGGGTCGGGCGACGGCAGTGACGGCGGCGACGAGCTCTACGAGGCGGCGCTCGACCTCGTGCGCCGCACCCGGCGCGCCTCGACCTCCTCCCTCCAGCGCGCCTTCCGGATCGGCTACACGCGGGCGGCGCGGTTGATGGACATCATGGAGGCCCGCGGTATCGTCGGCCCCCCGCACGGCTCCGATCCCCGCGAGATCCTGATTGATTTCGACGGGGAAATCCCCAATAATGCGGCATCTCCCGATGAGGTTGACGCGCCGTCCGGCGACGCTGCCGAAGAACCGTGATCGGACGTGACGGCGAGCATGGACACGGGCTCTGGCGGTGATGGGTGCACGCTCACGTTCACACTGAGCGCTGCGCGTTGGGCGATGGCAGGCGAAAGGATGCAACGAGATGGCTCTTGGAAAAATTCTCCGCGACGCCCGCGAACAGCAGGGGTTTTCCGTGGCGCAGGTGGCGGAAGCCACGCACATGATGGTTCAGATCGTGGAGGAACTCGAGCGCGAGGATTTCCACCGGATCGCCGCCCCCATCTACGGACGCGGATTCATCAAGCTGTATGCCGAGTTTCTCTCGCTGGACGCCGAACCGCTCGTCAAGGAGTTCAACACCCTCTATTCGGGCGCACAGCGCCCGGTGGTCGCGACGCGGCTCCCCAAGCCGGCCGAGGCGCCGCCGGCGACCGACGCTGCGCCGGCTCCGGCTCCGGCCGCCCCCCCCCGCCAGCCCGTCGTCGCTCACCAGGCCGTCCCGCCAGCCGAACTGGCTCCGCGGGCGCCGGAGGCGGAGCCGACCGTGCCCGCGCGTCCCGAGCTGCGCTTGGAGCCCGATCCGGACGCGGCGTCGCGCGCCACGGCCCAGGCCCTCGATGACCTGTTCGGATCACCCATGCCCCGCCAGCAGGCGTCGGCGGG
>JAAYZJ010000009.1 GCA_012514915.1 Lentisphaerota bacterium
CGCGGCGGATCGGATGCGGCTCGCTCCGCGCCGTCGGACAGGCCTTGCGCGCGAACCCCTTCGCGCCGCGCGTCCCCTGCCACCGCGTCATCGCCGGGCAGGGGACGCTCGGCGGCTTCCAGGGCTGCGCACAGGGAGCCGCGGTTCGGCGCAAGCGGGCGCTGCTGCTCGCGGAGGGGGTTCGATTCGACGCCGCCGCGCGGCTCGCCGAACCGGCGCGTCTCTGGCGGTTCGACCCCGCTACTGATGGCTGAAGTGGTCGATCAGCTTGAAGCTGAACGGCTCGGACGGTTTGGAAACCGCGCCCGCGCGGTCGGTGTAGACCAGGAAGGCGTGGAACTCGGTTCCGGCCAGGAAGCCGGAGACCTGCGCCGGCGACGCCTTCAGACCGCTCCCCTGACGAAGCGCGCCGCGCCCGTCGCGGTTCAGGCTTAGCCAGATGTCGGCGCTGACGGCGTTGGTCGGCATCTCGAAGGAGAAGACGCCCCGCGTCCCGTCGAACCAGGTGTCGGGATCCTCGACCTTGACGATCCGCCCCGGAGGAAGCGTGCCGCGCTGCCGCAGCTCGGCGATCGGGTTGGGCAAAGCCGCCGCCGCCACCTCCGGCGCGCGGATTTTCGAGAGCCGCACCACCTCGGCGCCCCGGTCGTCATCGCGGGCGTATTCGACGTACATGTCGCCGAGCAGCACGGGCGTCTCCCCGGGGATCGCATGCCGGTCGTTGCCGTACATCACGCTTGTGCGGCGCTCGATGTAGATCTTTTCCAGCGCCAGCGGCAGCTCGACGAGGCTCTTCTCGTCCTCGCTCCCCCAGTTGGTGAAGCCGAGCTCGCGGAAGCAGTCCCACGGCGCGTTGGCCGGCAGCTCGTAGCGCAGCAGGCGCCAGCCGTCGAAGCAGAAGGTGCTGTCGCCGGGCATGTCGTCGGCGTTCCATTGCCCCTTCAGGCCGACGCTGGTCCAGCGCTTGCCCTTGGCGTCGCGCAGGACATAGACGATCCGCCCCCAGTCGGAGGCCGCCTTGACCCAGACGAGAATATGCGAGGCCTTGCCGTCGATCGGCACCGGCTTGGCCGGCTTCAGGCAGGTGGTGTAGGGCATCAGGCCGCGGTCGATCTGCTGCGGCGGCAGCCTGACGGCCAGCGCCCGGCCGCCGTGCGCGGCGTCGGCGGGCACGGTGGCGGTCTCCATCGCGACCGGGAAGCGGCGGATGTACTCGGGCATCATTTCGATGTAGTCGGGGTCGGCGTCGGCCGTCTGCTCCGTGAAGAGGTCGGCCGCGTTGCCGAGCCGGCTGACGATCGCCCCCGGCTGGCTGTCGCCGTGGTCGGTGGCGCCCAGCGTGATGGCGGTCTGCTCGTCGGTGCCGTAGACGTAGAGCGGCATCGGCCCCGCCACGATCACGCTGCCGCCGTCGCGCGCGGCGGGTTGGACCAGGTTGTCCATCGCGTCGTAGACCGTCAGGCGGCCCGGTGCGGCATCGATCAGGAATTCACGGGTGCCGCGGATGCTCCACAGCAGGCGCACGAGGCGGCCGGTCTGGTGGTTGCGGAAGTTGGCGCAGTAGGCCGAGAAGGAGCCGGGATTCGTGTAGGAGTCGAACGTCGCATGGCGCATGTGGCGCGTGTGCGTGGCGAAGGCCGCGTAGGAGAGCTCGGGATTCAGCGAGACCTCGTTGTCGACGAAGCCGCCGCTGCAGTGGTTCTCCCCGCCCGACTGGTGGATGCTCGTCGCCCATGAGTGCTGATGGTGCGCCCCGTAGCCGGCCATGATGACCGAGCAGCGGATACGGTGCGCCGCCGAAACCTCCTCGGTGCTGCCGCCGGGATAGACCGGCGAGATGTCGGGCCCCTCGCCGAACACCAGGATTGGCGTCTCGCCGGGGCGATACTTTTTCCAGGCCTCCTGGAAATAGTACATCGAGTGGATCGAGCACTGGTGCATCTGCTGTTCCGGCAACCGCGTGTAGAACTGGAAGTCGCACTTGACGCCGTCCATCAGGTGGCGCGTCTCGGGATCCTGCAGAAACGGAATCGTGAAGCACCAGTTGCCGTTGGGGAGCATGACCTTGAGATCGGGCGCGAGCTCCTTGAACACCTTGCGGATCGTCAGGAACTGGTACTTGTAGTTGGCGTAGCGGGAGGCCTGAGTGCCGGTCAGCTTGGCGACGTCGTACGGCTCCTCGCCGAAATACTCGCCAAAGCCGGCGTTGCCAGTGCCCACCCCGCCCGGTTCGCAGAGGATGGCGCCGAAGACCGGCTTGTGAACCGGGCCCGGCTCGACGAACAGCGGCGGCATCTTCTCGCGCAGGATGGCCAGATCCTCCGCCTCGTCGCGGTTGCCGGCCAGCGATCCGCCGATGCGCATGACCCGCGCCCCGTTGAAGTCCTGCATCCCGTAGTGCCGCATCCAGCGCAGCGCCTCGTCGTTGGCGGGGTTCAGCCCGCTGAAGCCGTCCATCCCCAGCATCCCCGCCAGGCGGACGGTGTCGACGGAGCCGACATGCCAGCAGCCGAAGAACATCCCCTTGGCGTCGAAGGGCCGCGCCCCGCGCTCGCGGCTCCGCAGATGGGCCAGCGTCCGCGGGAAGGTCTGCTCCACCCCGTCGTGCTGCTTGGTCAGCGTGACGGTGTAGTGGCCGAAACGGCGCGGCTTGAAACGGAACGCGACGAGCCGTTCAGCGCCGGGCTTGACCCGCTCCGCGAGGGTCTTCTCATACACGTCGCCGCCGTCGCGGCTCGCGGCGCGGAACCGCAGCCGGGCCGTGATGGGTGCCGCCGTCGTGTTCTCCAGGCGCACCGTGTAGCCGATCCGCTCCCCCTCCTGCCAGACATTGGCGAAGGTGTCGGGCGAGAAGGTCGTCCGCAGCGCCGAACGCTCGAAGGTGATGCCGAAGACCCG
>JAAYZJ010000156.1 GCA_012514915.1 Lentisphaerota bacterium
CCGGCTCGCGGGCGTTCTCCATCCAGGCCGAGAACTTCTCGTGGAAGTCGGCCATCAACCGGCGCCAGTCCACCGCGCCCGTCTCGACCTCGTCGAGCTGCTGCTCCATGCCGGCGGTGAAGCCGACATCGAAGAGGTCGTTCAACTTGTCGACCAGGAGATCGCAGACCTGGAACCCCAGGGCCGTCGGGGACAGCGTCCGCTTCTCGCGCGTTACGTAGTCGCGCTGCGAGAGCGTTTCGAGGATCGCCGCGTAGGTCGAGGGGCGCCCGACGCCGTCGGCTTCGAGCGCGCGGATCAGCGAGGCTTCCGAGTAGCGTGCGGGCGGCTTGGTCTCCTTGCGCTCGCTGAGCCACTTGACCGGTTCGACGAGATCGCCCGCGGCCAGCTCGGGGAGCCGCACGACCTCGTCGCTTTCATCCGCGTCCGCGTCGTCATCCCGTTCGTTGGCCAGCGCGAGGCTCTTGCGGATGTCGAGCTCCATCACCCGCAGGAAGCCGGGGAAGGCCACCTCCGTTGAGGTGGCGCTGAACTGATAGTGGCGGCGCTGCGCGGGAGGCGGTTCCGAGTCGATCAGGACCGTGCGCAGATTCATGCGGGCGGCGGCCATCTGGCTGGCGACAAACCGCCGCCAGATCAGGTCGTAGAGCCGCAGTTCGGTCGGCGAGAGGCGCCCCGCGAGGCTGGCCGGCGTGCGGGTCACATCGGTCGGACGAATCGCCTCGTGCGCCTCCTGGGCGTTGGCCCGGCTCTTGTAGACCGGCGGAGTCTCGGGACAGAACGCCTCGCCGTAGGTCTCGACGACGTAGGTGCGCGTCGCCGCCTGGGCCTCGCGCGAGACGGCGGGCGAATCGGTTCGCATGTAGGTGATCAGGCCGGCGGGGCCGCCCTGCCCCAGGTCGATGCCCTCGTAGAGCTTCTGCGCCAGGCTCATGGTCCGGCTCGGCGAGTAGCCCAGAAAGCTGGAGGCGGCCTGCTGCAGCGTGCTGGTGATGAACGGCGCCAACGGCCGGCGTGTGACACTGCGGACCGTCGACGACTTGACGCGCAGCGGGCGCCCTTCGAGATCCTCGAGAGCAGCCCGGACCTGCGCCTCGTCGCCCACGACGGGCTTCTCACCGTCGATGCGCGCCAGCCGCACCGTGAAGGTCTCGTCCGGGCGATCCGGCTTCCGCAGCAGTGCGCCGAGCACCCAGTACGTCTCGGAGACGAACGCCTGGATCCGCCGCTCCCGCTCGCAGACCAGGCGCAGCGCCACCGACTGGACGCGTCCCGCGCTGAGCCCGCGCCGGATGCGGCGCCAGAGCAACGGGCTGACCGTGTAGCCGACGATGCGGTCGATCACGCGGCGTCCCTGCTGCGCGTCGACCCGCTGCATATTGATCTCGCCCGGCTGCTCGAAGGCGGCGTGGACGGCACGCGGCGTGATTTCGTTGTAGCGGACGCGGTGAAACGGCTTGTTCTTGGCGGCCGTGGCCAGCACTTCGTGGAGATGCCAGGCGATCGCCTCGCCCTCGCGGTCGGGGTCCGGCGCCAGGTAGATCGCCTCCGCCTCGCGCGCGGCCTTGCGCAACTCCTCAACCACCTTCGTCTTGCCGGGCGCCACGACGTATTTCGGCTCGAAAGCATGCTCGATGTCGACACCCAGGACGCGCTGCGGCAGGTCGCGAACATGGCCGACGGAGGACAGCACCTTGTAATCGCGTCCTAGAATTTTCCCGATGGTCTTGGCCTTGGCAGGCGATTCAACAATGACCAGATACTTGCTCATCCATGATTCCTTTAGCTCGCAGGAAAATGCGACAACCCCCGCACTTTGTCAAGCCCAACGTGTCACCCGTGCCCCCGGCAGCAGCCGGATGCGCCGCTTGATCTGCAGGCCGACCAGCAGCCCGTTGACCCGTCCGGGTTCGAGTCCCGACGCACGCACGAGATCGTCGACCGAGCAGTCGTCGTCCGCGCCCAGAGCCGCGAGCAGGCGCTGTTCATCATCGTTCAGGCCGCCGCCGGCACCGGTCGCCACGGGGGCCGGAGCGGGGGCGGAGGGCGTGGGCCCGGGGCGCGTCGGCGGCACGGCGATCAGCGTCTGGATCTCTTCGGCGATGTCGTCGACCGATGTCACCAGCCGGGCGCCGTGCCGCAGCAGGTTGTGACACCCCATCGAAGCGACCGAATCGATCCGGCCGGGCATGGCCATGACCGTCCGCCCCTGCTCGATCGCCTGGTCCACCGTGATCAGCGTGCCGCTCTGGAGCGACGCCTCGACCACGAGCACGCCGGCCGCGAGGCCGCTGACGATCCGGTTGCGCATCGGAAACGTCTGCCGGTCGGGCTGGCGCCCGAACGGATATTCGCTCACCACGGCGCCGCCCTCGCGGGCGATCCGCACCGCCAGCTCCCGGTTCTCGATAGGATAGAGGCAGTCGAGCGCGCCCCCCAGCACGGCGACGGTCCGCCCCCGGGCCTCGAGCGCACCGCGGTGCGCTTCGGCGTCGATGCCGCGGGCCAGCCCGCTGACGACGACATAGCCGGCCCCGGCCAGTTGAAAGCCGAACCGGTGCGCGCTCTCACAGCCGTAGCGCGTCGGATGCCGCGTCCCCACCACGGCGACACCCGTCCCCTGCAGCGCCGCCAGGTCGCCGCAGACGTAGAGGACGAGCGGAGGATCGTAGATCGCGCGCAGCAACTGCGGATAGTCGGGTTCGTCCCACGTGACGAGCCGCACGCCCATCTCGGCGGCGCGCCGCTCCTCCCGCGCCCAGTCGGCCTGCGCGAAGCCCGCGCGAAACTGCGCCGCGCGCGCCGCGCCGATGCCTGGCACTGCCATAAGGTCGGCCTCCGCCGCGGCCAGGCTGGCGGCGGCGGAGCCGAAGGACTCGATCAGGCGTTTGGCGGTGATCGCGCCCATCCCGGTGACCAGGTTGAGCGTGACCAGTGCCTGATGTTCCGTCATGACGGCCACCTTCAGCCGGCCGCCGACAGCGGCACCGCCAGTGCCTCGAAGTCGCTCAGCGTCGACGCTTCGCCCGAGCAGACCTCGGCGGCCAGCGCGCGCAGCCGCGGCAGCTTGAGCGCCGCCCAGCGGCGTGCCACGCGCAGCTTCCTGTCGCTGGCCGTCGCGTGGTCGCAGAAGAGGGCGCCGACGAGGACATCGATCGCCAGGTCGACCAGCCTGCGGGCGTGGAGATCGCGGTAGGCGTTCGATTCGGGATGCGCCTTGACGAAGGCCACGGCCTCGGCCATCAGTTGCAGGCCCTCGCGCAGGGCGGCCACGACCGGCTGCAGCGCCTCCGGCCACTCCCGGCCGTCGAGCACCTGGCCGATGACCTCCGCAGCGGTGCCGTTCATGACGCCGGCGATCGCCGCGACCACCTGCAATTGCGAGGTACCCTCGTAGATCGTCGTGATGCGGCTGTCGCGCACCAGGCGCTCGACGGGGTAGTCCTTCATGTAGCCGCTGCCGCCCAGCACCGCCAGCGAGCTGTTCGCCACCCGCATCGACATCTCCGAGGCGTAGTACTTGGCCATCGGCGTCAGCAGCTTGTTCCAGCCCTTGTAGCGGCGATTCTCCGCGCGCACCTGGGCGACGACCGCCGGGTCGCTGTCGAGCTTGGCCGCCAGCCGCGCCTCGAGCCCCTGCTCGAGATCGACGCAGAAGGCTGCATGGTAGGTCAGCGCGCGCGCCGCCTGCAGGTCGACGCTCATCTCGACGAGCAGGTCGCGCACGGCGGGAAGCTCGTCGATCGGCACGCCGAACTGGCGCCGCGTGCGGGCGTAGTCGCGCGCGACGCGGCAGGCGGCCTCGCCAATGCCGAGGCTCTGCGAGGCGATGCCGATGCGCGCCCCGTTCATCAGGCTCATGACGTAAGTGATCAGGCCGCGCTGGCGCTGGCCAATCAACCGGGCCGGCGCATGGTTGAAGTAGAGCTCGCACGTCGGGCTGCCGTTGATCCCGAGCTTATGCTCCAGACGGCGTACCTGGACCCGGGGGCCCTTCTCGACCAACAGGCAGGAGAGGCCGCGTCCGTCGGCGATGTTGGGCTCGGTGCGGGCCAGCACCAGCAGAACGTCGCCGCACCCGTTGGTGATGAACCGCTTAACGCCGTGGACGAACCACTCGCCCTTGTCGTTCTGATAGGCACGCGTCTTGACGGCCTGCAGGTCGCTGCCGGCGTCGGGCTCGGTCAGCACCATGGCCCCCGACAGCTCGCCGCTGGCCATGCGCGGCAAAAACTCCGCCTTGAGCTCCTCGCTCGCGAAGGCGTTGATCGTCTCGGCAATGCCCTGCAACCCGTAGAGATTCATCAGCGAGGCGTCGGCGCGGCTGACAATGTCGTTGGACATCGAGTAGACCAGGCCAGGCGCGTTGAGTCCGCCGAAACGGTACGGAAGCGTGAAGCCCATCAAGTCGGCCTGGCTCATCAGCCGGATCGCCTCGGCGATGCCGGGCGTGTAGGTGACCGAGCCGTCGGGGTTGAGCACGTTGCCGGTGCTGTCGGTCTGCTCGGCGGTCGGGGCGACGCGCTCGCCGGCGATCTCGCCGACCAGGCTCAGCAGCCGGCGGTAGTTGTCGCGGGCGTCGGCGGCATCGGTGGGCGCGTGGTCAAATTCCTTGTGGAACCGGAAATCCTGCTCCGCGAGGGCCGCCAGGCGGTCCAGGTCCAAGTGGTTGAAGAGGAACTGGATGTCCTCGTTGTCTTCGAAAAAGTTCGCCATGTGTTGCTCCGTGGGTTGTTGCGGACTAGGCCTGCGCGTGCTGACGGACCACCTGTTCGAGACTCGCGCCGCCGCGAATGGCCTTGATCATCAGCGGAATGACCTCGTTGAGGTCGCCGACGATGCCGTAATGGGCGACGCCGAAGATCGGTGCCTCGCGGTCGTTGTTGATCGCCAGGATCTTGGCCGACTCCTGCATGCCGGCGCGGTGC
>JAAYZJ010000157.1 GCA_012514915.1 Lentisphaerota bacterium
ACAATTGCATAAGTGACGCAGAATCAACATGATAGCGTACATGAACGCATACAATCGTTTGACTCCCGCCGGGAAGCAAGGCAGCGCAAGGGACTGCCGGTTGTCTACGCCTCTCACGCCTGACCTGTTGGCGTTCCAGGACGGTCGCCATGTGACAGCGGAAACTTGGCCTGAACGCCGGGCCGAGCTGGAAACGATTGTGTTGCCCCATGAATACGGCGGTCTGCCGCCGCGGGGCATGCGGACTGAGGTCATCTGCCGCTCACGATCCCGGGTGCGCGAACTGCCGGGTGCGGCCTATCACGTTTTTGAAGTGCGAGTGGTGTTCGCCGAGGACAAGGACTTCCGGTTTACCCTGTCTCTCTGGATTCCGCCGGGAGACGGCCCCTTCCCTGTCCTCCTCGACGGGGATGGGTGCTGGCGTTACTTCCACGCAGCCAACCTGATCCATCAAATCGTGTCCCGCGGCAACATTGCGGCCTCGATCGACCGCACCGAGGCGGCCGCTGACAATGCCGACCACTACCGGGAGACCGGCCTGTACCGGATCTTCCCAATGGCCACGTTCGGGGCCCTCGCGGCCTGGGCGTGGATGTTCCACCGTGCCGTGGACGCCTTGACGGCGATACCTGCGGTTCGGGCCGACGCCGTCGCGATAACCGGCCATTCGCGCGGCGGCAAGACCGCCCTGCTGGCGGGGGCAACCGACACACGGATCGCCATGACGAATCCGAACGGATCGGGGATCGGCGGGGCGGGGCTGCATCGCCTGAAAAGTACCGGCAGCGAGACCATCGCATCGTTTTTCCGCTCCCGCAATATCTTCTGGTTTGCAGATACGTTCCGCGCATTCCGCGGTCGCGACGCGGAACTGCCGTATGATCAGCACTTTCTCCATGCCCTCGTGGCCCCGCGTCATTTGCTGGTGACCGATGCCTATGAAGACGCCGGTGCCAATCCGCCGGGAGCCTATGCCGCCTGCCAGGACGCTTGGCGCATCTTTTCGCTTCTCGGGTCACCCGAGGCGATCGGCTGGGTTCTCCGCGAGGGTGGTCACGCCCATCTGCCGCATGATTACGAAGCCCTGCTGGATTTCATGGACCGCACCTTTCATGGCCGGGAGGTCCAGCGAAATTTCCAGCGCTTGCTCTATCCCGGCCTGACGGAGCTTCTGCAGCGGCCTTGAAAGCCTGCCATGCGTCCCCCCGTCACCCCCCCGCGATTAACCGCGGGCGGCGCGGATGAAGTCGGCGAACAATGGGTGCGGACGCAGCGGCGTCGACTGGAATTCGGGATGGAACTGGCAGGCAATGAACCAGGGATGCGACGGAAGTTCGACCAGTTCGACCAGGCTGCCATCGGGTGACAGGCCGGCCAGCGACAGCCCCGCCGCCTCGAGGGGCTGCCGGTAGGCGTTGTTGAACTCGTAGCGGTGGCGGTGCCGCTCGACGATCTCGCGGGCGCCGTAGATGCGCGCGGCCAGCGAGCCTTCCGCCAGCCGGCAGGGCTTGCCGCCCAGGCGCATCGTGCCGCCCTTGTCGCCGCCTGGCTTCTGCTCGGCCATCAGATCAATGACGGGATGCGGCGTCCGCCCGTCGAACTCGGTGCTGTTGGCACCCTCCAGCCCGCAGACGTTCCGCGCGAATTCCATGACGGCGCACTGCATGCCGAGGCAGATGCCCAGGAAGGGGATCTTCCGCTCGCGGGCGAATCGCACCGCCGCGAGCTTGCCGTCGATGCCGCGCGCGCCGAACCCGCCCGGCACCAGGATGCCGTCCACCCCGTCCAGCCGCGCGAGTCCGCCGGCCTGCTCGAGTTCCTCCGACTCGATCCACCGGATGTTGACGCGGGCGCTGTTGGCGATTCCGCCGTGCGTCAGGGCTTCGCCGATGCTCTTGTAGGCGTCCCGCAGGTCGATGTACTTGCCCACCACGGCAACCTCCACCGAGCCATGGGCCGGTTCGATCAACTGCCGCAGCATGGTCTCCCAGTCGGACAGATCGAAACTGTTGACATGCAGCCGCAGTTTCTCCAGGACATAGACATCCATGTCCTGCGCCGCCAGGTCGCGCGGCACCTCGTAGATCGAATGGCGGACATCCTGCTCCTCGATGACCAGCTCATGCTCGACATTGCAGAACATCGCCAGCTTGCGGCGGTGCTCCTCGCCCATCGGGCGCTCGCAGCGGCAGACCAGCAGGTCCGGGATGATGCCGATGGCCCGCAGCAGCCCGACCGACTGCTGGGAGGGCTTGGTCTTGAGTTCATCGGTCGCCTTGATGAACGGCACCAGCGTCACATGGACGAACAACGTGTTGTCGCGTCCGAGTTCCTGGCGAAGTTGGCGGATGGCCTCCAGGAACGGTTGACTCTCGATGTCGCCGACCGTGCCGCCGATTTCGGTGAGGACCAGATCGACATCCGCCGCGTCGAGCGACGTGACCGCCGCCTTGATCTCGTCGGTGATGTGGGGAATGACCTGCACCGTCCGCCCCAGATAGCCGCCCTGGCGTTCACGCTGGATGACGCTGCTGTAGATGCGTCCCGAGGTGAAGTTGCTCGCCCGCGTGCAATCCTGCCCGGTAAACCGCTCGTAGTGGCCGAGATCGAGATCCGTTTCGGCCCCGTCGGCGGTCACATAGACCTCGCCATGCTGATAGGGCGACATGGTCCCCGGATCGACATTCAGATAGGGGTCCAGCTTCTGCATGCGGACGCGGTAGCCGCGCTTCTGCAGCAACAGGGCCAGCGAGGCGGCGGTCAGCCCCTTGCCCAGCGATGACACCACGCCGCCGGTGATGAAGATATGCTTGCTCATGATGCCCCTTTTCTGGTGGCCGCCGCGCGGGCGGACGACTCGCAGGTCAACCCCGACTCCAACGCCAGTTTTCCCCGTCCGTCGGTCACCGGCACGGGATAGTCGCCGTTGAAACAGGCCCGGCAGAAGCGCGGGCCGCCGGCGCCGAACGGCTCCAGCAGCCCCTCCTCGCTCAGGTAGCCCAGCGAGTCGGCGCCGATCGAGCCGCGTATTTCCTCGACCCCGCGGCCGGCGGCCAGCAGTTCCTCCGACGTGGCGAAGTCGATGCCGTAGAAGCAGGGATGGCGCGTGGGCGGGCAGGAGATGCGGACATGGACCTCGGTGGCGCCGCACTCGCGCAGGAGCGCGATCCGCTTGCGCGCCGTGTTGCCGCGCACGATCGAGTCGTCCACCACGACCACCCGCCGGCCGGCCACCGTCTCGGGGAGCACCGACAATTTGCGGTCGGCCCCGGTCGCGCGCTTGCCCGCCTCGGGCATGATGAACGTCCGGCCGATGTAGTGGTTGCGGATGAACCCCATGTCCAGCGGAATGCCGCTCGCCCGGGAATAGCCGATGGCGGCCGACATGCCGCTGTCGGGAATCGGGATCACGACATCGGCTTCCACGGGGTGTTCCTGCGCCAGGCGCATCCCGTACCGGACCCGGACCTGATGCACATTATGGCCGAAAACCAGGCTGTCGGGACGGGCGAAATAGACCAGTTCGAACACGCATTGGGCGCCATGCGCCGCGGGTTCGGCAAACTGGTAGCTCGCGAGGCCGTCGCGGTTGATCGTCACCAGTTCCCCCGGCTCGATATCCCGCAGATAGCGGGCGCCGATCGGGCGGAAGGCGCAGGATTCACTGGCCACGACGAACCCCTGGCCGAGGGTGCCCAGCACCAGGGGCTTGAAGCCGTGCGGATCGCGGGCGGCCAGGATGCTGTCGGGGGTCAGCAAGACAAAGGCGAAGGCCCCCTGCAGCTCGGCCAGCGCACGGCCGACGCGGTGAATCCGGCTGCGGTAGTAGGGGTCGGCCAGCAGATGAACCAGCACTTCGCTGTCGGTGGTGGTGTGGAAGATCGATCCCGACTGCTGGTAGGCGCGCCGGAGCTGCGCGGCGTTGGTGAGGTTGCCGTTGTGGGCGATGGCCCAGGGTCCGTCGGCGCACTCGGCCAGCAAGGGCTGAATATTCTGCGCCCGGTCGCCGCCACAGGTCGAATAGCGCACATGGCCGATCCCCAGCCGCCCAGGCAGGTCGACCAGCCGATCACCCGGAAAGACCTCCTGCACCAGTCCCGGCCCTTTATGAAGCTGCAGCCGCTGGCCATCGCTGACAACCATGCCGGCCCCCTCCTGACCGCGGTGCTGCTGGGCGAACAGCCCGTCGTGGATCACATCAGCCGCCCGCTCGACGTCGAACACGGCCATCAGGCCACAGGATTCGCGCGGAGCGGTCGAGTCGTCAGAAGCAGAGGCAGCTAGCATAATCACCGGTTAGCAACTCATATGCCAGCAGGCGCCCCCGGCGCCCGCAACTCTGAA
>JAAYZJ010000158.1 GCA_012514915.1 Lentisphaerota bacterium
AAAACCGACTCAATCCTCGCGCTGGCCGATCACCAGCCGCGTGTGCCCGTAGAGGCGATCCCGCAGGACACGCCACCCCGGCCAGACGGGGGCCGGCGACCGGCGGGGCGCCTCGGCGATGAACAGTCCGCCGCGCACGACGGTCTCGTGGGCGCGCAGCTTGGCGGCGACGTCGGCCAGTCCCGTCTCGCGCGCCTGCTCGTAGGGCGGATCGGCAAAGGCCAGGTCGGCCTTCAAGCCCGCGCCACCGCTGCGCAGCCAGCGCTCCACCGGACAACAGACGACTTCGCGCTCGTGGCCTTCGCCCGCCAGCCGGGCGACATTTGCCCGGGTCGTCCGGTGCACGCCGCGGTCGCCCTCGACCCAGACCACCCGGGCGGCGCCACGGCTCAGCGCCTCGAGGCCCACGGCCCCCGAGCCGGCGTACAGATCGAGAAAGCAGGCGCCGACGACCTCGGTCGCCAGCATCGAGAACAGCGCCTCGCGGACACGGTCCTGCGTCGGCCGCACGCGATCACCGCGCGGAACCTCGATCGTCCGTCCGCCAAACTCCCCGCCGGTGATCCGCATGGCCGTCATCATAGCGCAACCGGTCGCAGCCCCGCAACGGATTTTGGACAGGCCCCCGGCCTGTCCATGTGTGGGCGTGTCGGGGTGTGGGGGTTCCAAAATGGGGAAAGCAGGAAAAGGATGGACAAAAAGGGGGGGGGACTGCAGGCGTGAGGCGAAGCTATCGTGTTCCGTAGTCGTGCCCCGTCGTCGTCGGCCGAAGCGCATCGCAGGCGAACGAGGAAGCCGGAACGCTGGAGTCCGCCGTCCCCGGCGGCGATTCACTCCCCATGCCCCGCCGAGACCGACAGACTTTTGAATACGTTTTGTTGATTTGCAGCATTCTAAAGATCGGAAAGACGGCGAATCGCGCAAGTCGGCCTAGCCGTAGATGGCGCCTTTGCGCACGGGAGCGCCTGGCGGCGCCACTCGGCGGCTTGATATTTTATTAACAGGCTTCAATAACCTTGTGAATAACTTGATAGACTGTTGCCACTGCCGTGTGCCCGAACGTGCGTTTTGATCAGTGGTAAAATGTTTGTTTCAAGCGATTATCATGCTTCTGGCGCATCCATCTAGCTGGGCGCTTGGCCTGATGTGAACGATCAATAATTATCAAATAACGCGTCGGTGCCTGGCTAGAACAGCGTCCTCGTCCTCGTCACTACGGGCGAGGACGCCCGACTCCACCTCTTTCTTTGGCACCCAGGGGTTCCCGCCGGTCCCCGCGCAGCGGGACCCATGCGCCCGCGAAGCGGGAGATCCTGTTCATCCTGTCAAAAGAATCTCGCCCCCCGCGAACGCCCGAACTTCGCCACCGTTTGCCTGCGGGTTCATGATTCTCATTCGCTCCCCGCGTCGCGCACCGTTGCGCTCACGAAGTAGTGGTCGCTGGGGAATCGTCCGCCCTCGGAATCCTTGATGATCTCCGCATCGAGCACGTGCAGGGCGCCCTTCGCGAAGATCCAGTCCATTTTCCCGATCGCCGAGTGGTATTCAGGCCCGTGGAACGCATGGAAGGTGTGCCCCGGGTCATCCGTTCCGTGAACCTGGCTGAAGGTGTCGACCCAGCCCCCCGCTTTCAGTGTCGCTATGGCGGCGTTGCGGCAATCACAGTTCATGTCGCCCGTGAGAAGCTGCGGGTAGTCTTGCGGATAAGCCGATGCATCCTCGACGATGAGCCGCGCCTGGTTTTCACGCGCGGCCTGGCTGACATGGTCCAAATGCGTGTTGACCACGCGGAACGACGTTCCCGTCGCGCGGTCCTCCAGCCGGATCCAGTTGGCCTGGCGCACGCAGGCGCT